>SKSA01000196.1 GCA_007118195.1 Anaerobacillus sp.
ATTTCATTACTTGGAAACAACTCAACTATAACTGTAAAAATCAAAAGGTGCAAACGTATGCATGTTTTAATTTCAGTAATGGCGATTTGAGGTACCTGTTCATATCCCAATGGAAGAAAGATTAAATTACATAGGAAATAGGTGACCACTCTCCATTTATAGGGTAAATTGAAGATATGAATGCTCCCATCACGGTACTTTTAAAAGGGGGAGCTATTTGACATAAGTTGATAGAAAAAAATAGTGGAGGGAATTCAATGCCTAAAAAAGATAAAGGGTTAAAGTCCGGTTCACAGATCCCAGCATTTACACTAGATGGGGTTGATGGGAAGACGTATACAGCTAATCAATTTAGAGGAACACCATTTTTACTCTATTTTTTACGAGGAACGTTTTGACCAAACTGTCGTAAGCAGCTCGTGCAGTTGCGTGAAAATGCCTCAAAATACGAGGGGTTAGGTGTCCAAATAGCTGTAATAGCAGGTCAAAAAAAGGAAGCGGCAGCTAAATGGCTTTCAGAAAATCCAATGCCGTTTCCGTTTTTAATTGATGAGGAACGTGCGGTAATTAAAGCTTTTGATGTGTATAACCGAATTAACATTGACGCTTTCCGTTTAGCCCATCCGAGCTTATTTTTTATCGATGAACAAGGTAAGGTTGTTTATAGTTACGTTAGTTCTAATCAATTTGACCGTCCGAAAGATCACGATGTTTACAATAAAGTACAGCAATATTTAATAGAGTGAATTTCATAATTACCACAAATGAGCCACATCACGCAATATATAGTTTACGGATGGTTTTGACGCAACTATATATTGGTCTTAGTGGCGGGAATAATGAATTATGAAATTCATTGAATAAGAAAAGAAAACTACTTGAGTGAAGTTCATAAGTACCTAAATTGAGCCATATCAAACTATATGTAGCTATGAGCGGGATTTACGTAACTACATATAGATACTTACTGGCGATAATATTGAATGATAAAATTCATTAAAGTTTGTAAAATAAAGAAAAAGCTTGGACTTAGGTTCAAGCTTTTTTTGTTAAAATATTCGCTTGCTTATTTTAGGTCCAGGCTTATAGAACATTGAAAAGGTTGAGATATCTTTCGTTTAAAATTCTGGCCAAAAGGAAAATGTGTTTTTGGGTATATGCAATACTGTTGAAATGTGAAATAATTGTGAAGAAAATTGTAACAAAATAGTCAATATTAGTTTATATTTTATCCTGTTAGTTCCATTACAATGATGTTAACAGTGAAAAATATCACAGCGGAAATATTAAAAGTATGTATAGGGAAATTTCGCTTTCATATATTTACACTGTTTATCAAAATAGCTACCAATTGTTCATAACTGAACAAAAGTTTTCATTGGGAGGGGGATTTTTAAATGTTTGAAATGTTAGATCTTGTAACATTATCAAGGCTACAGTTTATGTTTACCGTCATTGTCCATTATCTTTTTGTACCATTAACAATCGGTCTAGCGGTACTGATTGCTTATATGGAATTTAAGTATTGGCGAACGAGTAATCCTTTGTATGATAAGATGGCTAGGTTTTGGACGAAATTATTTCTTGTTAATTTTGGTGTAGGGCTTGCGACAGGGATTACGATGGAATTTCAGTTCGGAATGAACTGGGCGGCATACTCACGTTTTGTCGGCGATATTTTTGGCGCGCCACTTGCGGCCGAAGGGGTATTTGCTTTCTTTTTAGAGTCTACTTTTATCGGTCTTCTCGTTTTCGGTCGAAATAAAATTTCAAAAGGGATGCGCTTTTTTGCGGCTCTAATGATTTCACTTGGAACTACACTATCTTCATTTTGGATCATCGCTGCGAACTCTTGGCAGCACACACCTGCTGGGTTCATTATTAATGAAGAAATGAACCGGGCTGAAATGGTTAACTTTGCGGAGGCAATCTTTAATCCGTCTACAATGGTTCGTTTTTTTCATGTTCTGCAAGGTGCTTACGTACTTACAGCGTTCTTTGTCATCGCGATTAGCGCCTATTACTTACTAAAGAAGAAGAACATTCCACTTGCAAAAGAATCTATGAAAATAGCCATTGTTTTCGGGCTTGTTTTTTCAATAACGCAAGCATTTTCAGGTCACTCACATTCCGTTTTAGTTGCAGAAACGCAACCAGCGAAATTAGCAGCATATGAAGCGCATTGGGAAACGGAGAGTAATGCACCACTTTTACTTTTTGCAATACCAGACTATGAAAATGAAACGAATAAATTTGAAATTGGAATTCCTGGGTTATTAAGTTATTTAACTCACGGCGATACAAGTGAGCCAGTCACAGGCTTAAAAGAAATTCCAGCTGATGAGCGTCCGCCGATCTTAGGTAATTTTATTTCTTTTCGAATTATGGTTGGTTTAGGCATGGTATTTATGCTTTGGACGATTTATTTAGCGTTTAAGATGCGTAGAGGTACTCTTTATGACAATACGTTCGCGCTAAAAGCTTCGTTGTTATTGTTGCCAACACCGTATATCGCCAATACTGCTGGCTGGGTTGTTGCTGAATGGGGAAGACAACCTTGGATAGTATACGGAGTACTTCGAACCGCTGATGGAGTTTCACAACTGACAACGACACAGTTGTTTATATCACTTGGGTTATTCATTAGTATCTACACTTTCCTTTTATATTTAATGATTTACTTAATGGTAAAAGAAGTGAAGAAATTTGACATGGATACGGCCTTTAAGGACGGGAAAAAGGAGGTCATCGCATAATGGATTTAAACGTTATTTGGTTCGTTCTCCTAGGTGTGCTAATTATTGGATACGCTGTATTAGATGGCTTTGACTTAGGGATTGGTACGTTGTTTTATACCCTTGGAAAAACAAAGGAAGAAAAGAAAACGTTAATTAATGCAATTGGACCGGTTTGGGATGGTAATGAAGTATGGTTACTAACGGCTGGGGGTGCTTTGTTTGCCGCATTTCCGTTTGTGTATGCAACAGTGTTTAGTGGCTTCTACTTCGCAATGTTACTCGTCTTATTTGGACTTATTTTTAGGGCAATTGCGGTTGAGTACTATTTTAAGACAGAAGATGACCCACATATGCAAAGATTGATGGGCAAATTATTTTTCATCGGTAGTTTATTGCCTGGTCTTTTATTCGGTGTGGCAATGGGGAATGTCGTTGTTGGTATTCCGATGGATGAGATGCAAAACTATGTTGGTTCATTTTTCGGATTGTTAAACCCTTATGCACTCTTATTAGGAGTGGTCGGTTTGATCGGCTTTTTATTACAGGGAACAGCGTATACCATTTTAAAAACCGAAGGAGATCTTCAACAACGGGCAATCCGGTTAACGAAGGTATTTAGCGTCTCAATTATTATCGCGTGGATTGTAGGAACACTTACAGCACAAATTTATGCACCGCATATGTACACTAATTATTTTAATTACCCTGTTCTATTTATAATTCCGCTGACAACGGTTGCGGCTTTAATCGCGATACCGATACTACTTAAAATTAAACACTACGGAAAGCTGTTTATCGCAAGCTCACTAGTCATTTTAACGAAAATTGGAACGTTAGCCGCGGGTATGTTCCCAAATCTAGTTTTTTCTTCGAACTCGGCACCTAACTTGACGATTTATAATGCATCATCTACGGAATTGACGTTAAAAGTAATGTTCATTATCGCACTGATTGGTATGCCTTTAGTGATTATCTATACAATTTATGTTTATTACGTATTCCGCGGTAAGGCAACACCAGAGCGCCATGGGTATTAAAAAATGATGAATAAGAGGTTGAACGATGAGGCAAAAGTCAAAGAAAAGGTTTTTGCCTTTCTCGTTTCTTTTGCAACGATTGGTGGGGTTCTTGCCATCGCGCAAGCCTATGTGATTGCTACAATTGTAGACGGGGTATTTTTAAAAGGTAAAGGTTTAGAAGATGTATGGCAATTATTAAGTATGTTACTTTTGATTTTTATATGTCGAGGCTTTCTCAC
>SKSA01000019.1 GCA_007118195.1 Anaerobacillus sp.
ATAAGGTCCGCTGTGTCCATCAGTGGAGATTTTCTGCGAACTCGTTTCAGCAAGCTGAAACATCGAGAAATCAGATGGAGTCTCGACTCCACCTGATTAAAAGTTCCCACCTACGCTACGCATTGAGGTGGGGGTCTATAACCCTTAAACCATTTAAGGATTAAGCGTTAGTACAACAAGCAAAAATTAAAAAATGGCTCGGTTCACAAATTGAACTGAGCCGTTTTAATTTGATTACATATCAATACAAAATTAGGTGCAAATTAAGTTACATATTTGCTTGTAATTTAGGTTTTTGCGATAGGAAGCGGAACTCGTACCGGATTGAGTCATCCTCTTACTTAAGCTAGTTTACTAAACGATCTGACTTCCAGAACTGTTTACGGATATTTACTTTTTGGATTTTCCCTGAAGCGGTTTTCGGTAATTCTTCTGTAAAGGTAATCGATTTTGGTGCTTTAAAATGAGCGAGCTTTTCGCGACTAAATGCGATGATCTCTTCTTCTGTGACGGTATGGCCATCGCGGGTGACGATCACTGCATGTGGTACTTCCCCCCATTTTTCATGTGGAACAGCTACAACGGCAGCTTCTAACACGGCTGGATGTTCGTATAATACTCCTTCTACTTCGATCGAAGAAATATTTTCACCACCACTAATAATGACATCTTTTTTACGATCAACGATATCGATATAACCATTCTCATCAACAGTAGCCATGTCACCTGTATGAAGCCAACCGTTACGGATCGTTTCCATGGTTGCTGCTTCATTCTTCCAATAACCTTTCATTACTCCATTGGACCTCAAAACGATTTCGCCAACTTCTTTACCGTTTTTTGCAACCTCTTCGCCATCATCATTAATTACTTTTACTTTAGCAGCAACCATGGCATAACCAGCTTTTGCTTTTAAACGATATTGCTGTTCTTTTGGAAGATTTTTTTGTTCGGAACGAATTCTAGAGGTCGTAAATAGTGGTGAAGTTTCTGTCATCCCATACACTTGGACAAATTCCCAACCTAAGTCTTCCTCTACACGCGCTACGAACGCTGGCGGTGGTGCCGATCCAGCAATAACAACACGCATATTTTGCTCTATTTTCGGTGCATTTTGATTATGATATTCAAGAAGTGTATTTAAAACGGTAGGCGCCATATGCGCAACTGTTACACCGTATTTTTGAATTTTTTCAAAAATACTATCTGGCTGTACCTTTCGAAGCATTACTTGAGTAGCTCCATTTGCTGTGTAATAAAACGGAGAACCCCAACCATTTACGTGGAACATCGGCAAAATATGAAGTAATGTATCATCATCATACACCCTTATATGGTGCATGGCAGACATAGCATGTAAATAGTTGTTACGGTGCGTTAACATAACTCCTTTAGGGTTGCCTGTCGTTCCACTCGTATATAAAAGACATGCGACATCTTCTTCGTCTAAAAGAGCACGAGGAAATTCAGTCGTATCATATTGATTTAACCACTGATCATAATTTGTAAATTGATCGCTCTCATTTGAACAATTATGCACAATGATTTGTTTGACTGTTGTTAACTCAGGGATAATTGGTTCGATTAATGGAAAAAGATCTTGATCAACGAATAATATTTTACTTTCACTATGGTTTAAAATGAATGTATAATCATGAGGTTGTAAGCGAGTGTTTAAAGCTACCATAACAGCACCTATTTGAAAAATTCCATAAAAGCCTTCTAACATTTCAAGAGTGTTAGGAGCTAAGTACGCAACTTTATCTCCTTTTTCTACCCCTAAATCTCTTAGCCCGTAAGAAAGCTGATTTACTCGTTCATTTAGTTCACTGTAAGTAACTGTTTTTTGATCGTCAATGACTGCCGTTTTTTCACCATACAAAGCGACCGCTCGGTCTAAAAAATCTGTAACTATTAATGGTACATGCATAGACGAAACCCTCCCCATAACATTTTAAATATTTATAATTTTCTAAATTATAACATACTTCACTTTGTTTAGTTACATTTTTATCTAAATTTTCTATATTTTTAACGGTGGTCCCTTTTATAATTAGCCGCGTAAGAAAAAACTGAGTTTACCTTCATAAAATCGCAATTTAGTTTTGTTTATGATAAAATGTGGAAAATTCCCCATAAACAATTACATAGTAGGATACATTATTTTGAAAGGGTGATTGCATTGAGTTGCGAGGAAAATTGTATTTTTTGTAAGATAGTCAAAGGAGATATACCAGCTGCAAAAGTATACGAAGATGAACATGTCCTAGCATTTCTTGACATTAGCCAAGTAACAAAGGGACATACACTTGTCATTCCTAAATTACATCAAGAGAATATTTTTGAATTAAAACCAGAAACGGCGAAACAGTTATTTAGCGTCGTCCCAAAGATTGCAAACGCGATTAAAGAAACGTATGAGCCACTAGGTTTAAATATTTTAAATAATAATGGTAAAGCTGCCGGACAAGCAGTATTTCATTACCATCTACACTTAATTCCTAGATACGGTAAAGGAGACGGCTATGGCGCTGTCTGGAAAGATCATAGTAGTAAGTATTCTGCCGATGACTTACAACAAATCGCTCAAGACATTTCTTCATCTCTAAAATAAAGAGGGTGTCCTACGTGACACCAGTGCACTTGCTGGTGAGAAAGCGAACTCGTTTCAGCAAGCTGAAACATCGAGAAATCAGATGGAGTACGAGTCACACCACGATTCGTCCTCCATTTTTTAAAACTTAGCTCTACTTTGATGTAGCACTAAGTAAAAATTTTGTGAATTATTAAAAAAAGAATAGATTACAGGACTACATACATGATAGGATAATAATATTATTTACATTTTAATCAATTAACGCGCAACTGTAAAAAGTTACGATGAGGGAGTGAAACATTTTGAAAAGAGCTTACAATTTCAATGCAGGTCCGTCCGCATTACCAGAAGAAGTTTTAGTCAAAGCACAAAAAGAATTAGTTAACTTTAACGGTACTGGAATGTCGGTGATGGAATTAAGCCACCGTAGTAAAGACTATGAGGCTGTTCATAATGAAGCAAAAACTTTATTAACTGAACTTTTAGCAATACCCGAAAATTATGAAATCCTTTTTTTACAAGGAGGAGCTAGTTTACAATTTTCAATGATCCCGATGAATTTTTTAGAAGATGGAAAAATTGGAAACTATGTATTAACAGGATCTTGGTCAGAAAAAGCGTTAAAAGAAGCAAAAATACTTGGACGTACAACGTCAATTGCTGCTAGTACGAAAGATGTCAATTATAATCGCATTCCGGAATTAAATGAGTTAAACGTATCACCAGAGGATGGCTATTTACACATTACATCCAACAATACCATTTTCGGAACACAGTGGAAAAAGTTCCCGAGCGTTAGCGACAACATGCTGATTGCTGATATGTCTAGTGATATACTAAGTAAACCACTGCCAATCCAAAATTTTTCAATGCTTTATGCCGGAGCGCAAAAGAATTTAGGACCGTCTGGGGTAACAGTCGTTATTATAAGAAAAGACCTACTTGAAAAAAATAACGAGAACACCCCAACGATGTTACGTTACGATACTTATGTGAAAAATAACTCTTTGTACAACACGCCACCGACATTCGCGATATATATGTTAAGAAATGTCCTCCAGTGGGTCAGCGAACGAGGCGGTGTAGCTGAAATTGATCGTGCAAATCAAGAAAAGGCGGCTTTAATTTACAATGCGATTGATGAGAGTGATGGTTTTTATCAAGGTCATGCCGAAAAAGAGAGTCGTTCATTAATGAATATTACGTTTAACTTACGTAATGAAGAATTAAGTAAAAAGTTTTTGGAAGAAGCTAAAGAAGTAGGTTTTGTTGGCTTAAACGGGCACCGCTCTGTAGGAGGATGTAGAGCTTCTACTTATAATGCTGTTCCATATGAAGCTTGCGATCAACTACAACAGTTTATGAATAAATTTAAACAACTACATGGATAAACCAAAAT
>SKSA01000254.1 GCA_007118195.1 Anaerobacillus sp.
TTTAAGAGTTATAGACCCCCACCTCAACGCGTAGCGTAGGTGGGAACTTTTAATCAGGTGGAGTCGAGACTCCATCTGATTTCTCGATGTTTCAGCTTGCTGAAACGAGTTCGCTGCTTTTAATCTTTAAAAATACATTGAACTTCTTGACTACTCTCACGTGGTAAAAGTTTAGCAGGAAGGACAATTTTTTTTGAAATTTTACGGTTTGTTTCAATTCTTTCAACAAGTAAATCGACGGCTGTTTCACCCATAAACTCCGTATATACTTTCACCGTAGTTAAAGATGGTTGCAGAAACTTTGACGTTGCAATATCATTAAAACCTACGATTGAAATGTCATTAGGTACACTAATTCCAGATTCGTGGAGGGCTCTTAAGGCACCAATTGCCATTGAGTCACTTGCAATAAAGTAAGCTGAAGGTTTATTCCCGTTAGAAATGGATCGCTTCATAAGACGGTAACCATCTTCTGTTGTAAATTTCCCAGTGAAAATAAACTCAGAATGATATATACCTTTTGATTGTAAGTACTCATAAAACGTTAATTCACGAATATCTTTAATCACTTTTCCTTCTTCCACCGATTCTACGCCGCCAATATACCCTATTTGTTTATGACCTAATGAAGTTAAATAATCCAGTACTTCAATCATTGAAGTTTGAAAATCGATGACAACAGAATCAAACTTATGAACATCTGGTGAGGAATCGACAAAAACAACATTTTTACAGGCATTATTAAAAACTGTTATATCAGTCTCTGAAAATTTTCCCACTGCGATAATACCATCTAAACCATCAAGTCTGTCAGACTGGTATGAATCACCCTGCTTAAACAATTTAACTAATTCAATATTTTGATGAAAGCACTGTTGTTCAACACCTAGTCGAATGGCCATATAATACGGATCTGCAATTTCCTGCTGTTCAGAGTACCAATGAACCAAGCCAAATTTCATTAGTTGGCTTTTTTGCTTATTCACCCGCTCTTTAATTGTTTTGTAATTTAACTCCTCGGCAATTTCGAAAATTCTCTTTTTGGTTTCATCACCAACAGACATAGACTGATCATAGTTTAATACTCTTGAAACTGTTGCTATAGAAACACCCGCTCTTTCTGCTATATCTTTTATGGTTGCCATTTTCCCCACTCCTAGATCGTAAACTACTACTTTTTAATAATTTTACTCTCATATGCCTGAAGTGAAACATTTTCAAAACTCTTCAATTCAGCAGTATGATTCATAATGAAATAATATTGTTCACCATTTGCCTCTCGTTCATAAACTTCTATTCCCGGTTCACTTTCAATAAAGGAAACTCCAGTTTCTGTCACAACTTCTTTAGCAATTTCAGTAAGAATTTCCTCATCAATTCCTCCACCAACATAGTAAACATTACCTTTTCCAAACGAATTCTTTGTGATCGCAGCCTCAGAATGAAACGGATCTACATACGAATAAAGCGTTTCTGCAGTTATTGGTGCGATAATATCTCGCCAAACTGAACAAGTGCCTTTATTTGATGCATATTGACCAAGACCTTTGACTTCAACATACTGGTTTGATGAAAGTGATTCAATTTCACTAATGTTAATTCCTGCAATTTCCGCTACAAAACCTGGCAGCGCTTTCTTAAAGTGTATATTATTATTCTTATCTTTGATACCCGTTCGAAAAGAAAAAATAATAGTGCCACCATTTTGTGTGAATTGTTTAAAACGATTTCCCAATTCTTCATCAATTACCTGTAACGCCGGAACAACTAAAACTTTGTATCGAGAAAAATCTCTTGTCGTAGGAATTACATCCATTTTCGTATTGAATTTATAAAACGGTGTATATAAACGCATAAGTTCGTTAGTGAAATTAAATTCTTGACTTTGAGTTTGGAAACGCCAAGACCAAATGTTATCGTAATCATAAAGAACGGCTACTTCGGCATTAATATCACTTTTAATAACGTCTTCATATTTAGAAATGTCCTTAAAAAATGATTGGACTTCTTGATATTTTCTCCCGTATTTATTATCATGGTCGACTACTCCATAGCAGAATTGCTCTGCCCCTTTTGTCATCCCTCGCCAACGGAAGTAAAGCATGTCTGTACAACCATGAGCAAATGCTTGGTATGACCACATCTTCGCTTGATTAGGACGAGGCAAATAACCGATAACGTTATGCCCTTGTGCTCCCATCAATTCTTCGACGATCCAGTAGTTTTTATCTAGTAAACCACGATTAAAATCGTGATTCATCGCAATAGTAGCTGGAGTAATCGGTTCAGCTAGGCCACCCCATACAGGATAATTATCATAAGAAACAAAGTCCATTAGCTCGACATTTTCTTCGTGATCAAACCATTTGTCAAAAAATCCACCTGAAACATTTGTCGTGACAAGTTGGTGTTCCCCTTTTAACTGTTGAACGAGTTTTGTTTGTTCTTGAGCATAACTATTTACCGAATAAGAACGAAAACGTGCCCAATCTAATTGTAAGGAGGGATTATGAGTGGTGATGGTCTTTTTAGGAATTGGAATTTCATTAAAATCGTTATAAGTTTGTCCCCAAAAGATTGTTCCATATGTTTCATTAAGGTGGTCAATAGTTTGATAACGTTCCTTTAAAAACTTTTGAAACTTTGTATGACACTGCTCACAATAGCACATATCACTACCTTCATGACCAAATTCGTTATCAATTTGCCATGCAATAATGGCTGGTTCATCCTTGTAATGACGAACAAGTTCTGTTGTTATTTTGATACTATATTCACGATAAATATCTGAGTTAAAACAATACTGACGTCGTCCACCGAACACTCGTTGGTTACCATTTTCATCCTCGGAAAGAATTGATGGGTGTTTATGCGCTAACCAAGCAGGAAATGTCGCTGTTGGGGTCCCAAACATAACCTTCATATTTTCCTCTTTTAATTTCGAAATGACATTATCAAAAAACGAAAAATCAAACTTCCCTTCTTCTTTCTCCATTAAATGCCAAGCAAATTCTCCTATTCGGACAATATTTGCACCAAGTTCTTTTATTCCTTTAATATCCTCTTCGACCATCTCTTTTGGCCAATGTTCAGGATAATAATCTACACCTAAATACATGACTTATTCGCCTCCTACTTCCATATGAAACCACCAGTCAAAATTCCCGTAACCTTCCACGCTAGAAGCTTTTTTTATTGCTGTTGCAACATATAAATTGTCGTAAACACCTGTACATGGCTCTAAGGCAATGTTGTAATCTCCTCTGTAACCACCTTGCGTTTTCCAAACTCCTAGATAAGGGATCTTTTCTGGCGGATAAAAATATTTAAGATATCTACCTGTTTTTTGATTAATAACTCCACAAATTCCATCTAGCACTTTTTCGGTAAAGTAAAACTTCTCACAGTTTTGAGCAGTCACTGGTTCTACCCTAGATAAATCAAGAGCTTCTTTTGTTTTTAAAGAGGTTGTTACTGGATAAGAGTGGGTCGAACCCCATTCACCTAAATGTTCGGTACTATGTTCCACTGTCATTATATTGGTTAAATGTTTTTCTACTATTATTTTCGTATCTGTTGAACAATTTAGTAATGCATGGGGGGTCCAAATAAAGTAAAAGCTACTTGGTCCAAGGTTCTCTAATTTATAGTGAAAACATAAACGATTTCCTTTTAACTGTACACTCTTTATTAAACGGTAAGGGAGTTTAGGACTTTGTACTGTAAATTCTAATCTATCTTCAACCTCTTCTACCTCCCATGGTAAAGCCCATACTTCACCATGGTCTGGTATTTTCTCTTCTGTATTGGGGTCAATACATGGATCAATCGATGGAAATACTTCGTCAAACCCACTAGAATCAAAGTCACTAAACTTAGCTCCATAAGAGGGGACCGCTAACGTATCTGCTTCTGACTGAAACAGTAGTTCTTCGTTTGTAACTTTATCAATAAGAGAAGCTAACTTGCTTCCGTACTCAGGTAAAAA
>SKSA01000127.1 GCA_007118195.1 Anaerobacillus sp.
AATGTTTGACGACTTTCCATAAAGTCCACATATTCTACATAGTTACGCTCTTTTGCATCATGACCGCCACATTCACGACAAGCAGCTTGACATGAGCGACAACCGATACAACGTTCAAATTCAAGATACATAATTTTATTCATAGTCGATTTCTCCTCCTGTCCAATTACGCTTTCTCTATTTTCACTGCACAAACTTTAAATTCCGGCATTCTTGAAGTTGGGTCAAGGGCTGGATTTGTTAATTGGTTAACAGATAACTCTTTCCCCCAATGGTAAGGTACGAATACATGGTCATTTCGGATTGCCTTCGTTAAACGAACGTCTACTACCATTGATGAACGTGGTGTAGTTAATTTCACTTTGTCACCATTCGCTAAGTTATACTGACTTGCAAGCTCTGGATGCATTTCAGCATATGGTAGTGGACATTGTTCCATCAAGAATTTCACTCTTCTCGTTTGTGTACCTGAAAGGTAATGGAAAACCACACGACCAGTTGTTAATGTGTGTGGATATTTAGCACTTGGAATTTCTGCTGGCTCTTGCCAATCTACAACGGCTAAATTCGCTTTACCATTTGGTGTATCAAATTTTTCTTTAAACATTGTTGGTGTTCCTGGATGATCTTCTGACGGACATGGCCAGAAAACACCATCTTCTTTATCAATACGGTCATACGTAATTCCGTAGTAATCCGCTTTTCCGCCTTTTGATGCTAAACGGAATTCCTCCCAAATTTGAGGGACATTTTCATATGGGAAGAATTCCCCTTTGCCCATACGTTCAGCAATTACTTTCATGATTTGCCAGTCTGTTTTAGACTCACCGATAGGATCTTTTACTTTACGAATACGGATAACGCGACCTTCAAGGTTAGTTGTTGTTCCCTCATCTTCTGCCCATGTCGTAGCAGGAAGAACAACATCTGCGAATTCTGCTGTTTCTGATAAGAAGAAATCACTTACTACTAAGAAATCTAATTTCTTAAAACTATCCCATACATATTCTGTATTTGGTGCTGATACAGCTGGATTACTACACATCACGTGCATTGCACGAATATTTCCTTTTTGAATTTCATCAAACATTTCATAAGCAGATACTCCTGCTTTTGGCATTTCTTCAGGCTTAATTCCCCATACTCCTGAAACATACTTCACGTGCTCAGGATCAGCGATTTTTCTGTAGCCTGGAAGTGCATCTGCCTTTTGACCATGTTCACGACCACCTTGACCGTTCCCTTGACCAGTTACAGTTGAAACACCTGATGCAAACTTTCCAATTTGACCTCGTAGCAGTGCCATTGAAGTGTACGTACATACGTTGTCTACACCTTTTCTTTGCTGTTCAATTCCACGACAGAACATAACGACAGAACGTGGCGATTGTCCGTAAATCCGAGCAGCCTTCTCAATTTTTTCAACTGAGACTCCCGTAATTTTTGATGTATATTCAGGAGTAAAAGTCTTTACTAATTCTTTTAATTCTTCTAAGTTATTACAACGTTCATTTACATAAGCCTCGTCTACATAACCGTCACGAATGATTATGTGTAACATTCCGTTTGCAAGTGCCGAGTCTGTACCAGATTTTAAATCTAAGTGAACATCAGCTAGTCGTGCAATTTGAGTTTCACGAGGATCAGCAACAATCATTTTTGCTCCTTTATCCCTTGCTTTCCATAACCATTGAATGGAAGTTGGGTGACATTCAGCTGCATTCCATCCTGAAATAAAGAAGCAATCCGTATGCTCTAACTCAGTCCATGGTAATGTTGATCCACGGTCAGTTCCGAGTGTCTTCATAAAGCCACCTGCAGCAGAACTCATACAAAAACGACCGTTATAGTCAACAAAGCGTGTTCCTAACGCAACACGTGCATACTTTCCTACTAAGTAACACTTTTCATTTGTCATCGATACTCCACCATAAACAGATAGTGCATCTTTACCATGTTTCGCTTGAAGTTCTTTAAAATTCTTCTCAATTAAATCAAGGGCTTCTTCCCATGTCGCTTGAACAAACTGACCATTTTTCTTAATTAAAGGTGTTGTAATTCTTTCATCATGGTCAACAGTTTGGTAAGCTGTAACACCTTTCGGACACATCTTCCCTAATGTTACCGGCCAGTCGTAGCGAGGCTCTACCCCAACTACTTTCCCTGTTTTTTCATTTAATCGAATATGCATTCCACACTGCATTCCACAATAACAGCAATGGGTTGTAATTAATTTTTCTCCTTCATGGTGGAGATTTTTCACGCCTTCTTTAGCTAAAAACTGTGTCATTATTTATCCTCCTCACGAGACTTGTTATAAAACTCATCTGATCTTTTTCTACCAAAACCAGGAATATGAATACCATTATTTGTTTGTACTGGTCCGTATGGATTTCCTTTAACCGAACCTATATTTAATTGACTCATTGCGCGAATTCTTCTTCGACAACTTGGACAATAATCTGCTAAATACGTACCATCTTCTAACTTCAAGTCAAATTGTTGCTCGTGTAAAATTGATTTTACATCTGAGATTTGGTCGTCACTACTATATTTCGTTCCGCATTTTTTACATGATCTCGTATCAACCTTAATTTCTTCCTGATAGTTCATTGGAACTGATATTGCTAATGGTCGAATTGGTAAATGGAACAGCTTACCGAATGGGAAGTAAATTAAAAATAAAATCACTGTAATTTGATGAACTAAAGCTAGTTCTGGATGAATAAACCCACCTAGAAACTTATATGAAACTGTTAATAATAATCCAGTTACTGTTACAGCTAACAATATATATAGTGGTAATACATCAAACTCAGCTCTTTCGGTAACCTTTAAATCATGATTGTGTAATCTACGAACTAGGGCCATGATCACCCCTACTAACACCATTAACGCAGTAATATTTAAAATGTTATACATAATGGCAGCAAAGAAACCATTGGCATGCATTGAGATCATCGGCATATTAAATACCATAATTTGATAAGTTGTTGCATCAATTAATCTAAAGTGGACCCAACCGAATACTAAACCAAATGTAAACGCAAACGATCCGATACAGCCCCAAGCGATTAGCCAGTGCTGAATGCCACGATAAATTCCTCGTTTAAAAATAAATTTTTGTAAGATTATATTGTCTACAAGCGTTTTGATAATCGACTTTACATTACGCTTTGTACGATTTCCTGTTTTTATATTTCGAATACTCGTTTTCACCATTTGTCTAGTTGCTGGTCTAATTAACCACGCTGCCAATCTCACTGTAATTCCGATAGCAAAGACAAATGATCCGATCATATATCCAGCTAGCATTAAGTCAATTTTTGCAAACTGTCCTGTACCAATCCACATCGTGAATACTAGGATAACAGTTACAAAGAATGCATACATACTAGTTTTAGAATAAAAGGATTTTTCAAAGTTTTTCATGTTCATTTTCGTATCTTCAGCTTTTTCAAAACTTGTTGAAGAATACGACCTTTCTAGATTATTCATCTGTATATCACTCCTTTAGAAGTAATGCACACTAAACAACTATAGGCCTTTTAGCTGTGAGAAGTGCTTCACTGTTTTGTTAACTTAATTGTAGAAGAGTTAACCCTCCCCCACTGTGCAATTTCTCACACGGGAGGTGTGCAATTTCTCACACCTACAACTTGTTTATTGTTTATAAATAATAAAATGTGTTCAAAGCATTGCTATATCAACACCTCTTTATCACAATAAAGAGAAAGTTGTTCACAAAACAGTCACAAATTACACAAAACCCCTTTGGCTTTTATTAGTAATTTAGGAATAAATTAATTATTTACCTTTATTTAAAGTATGTTAAGGAATAAACATCACTGTGATTTAATTGTCAAATGCAGTTGTATATGGAGACGTACACGTGTAGACTCAAGCTTAGATTTGTGGATAATTTGCATTGAAGATGCTTCACAGTAGGAGGGGAGTGTGCATTATGTGGGTGATGTGCAGTATG
>SKSA01000280.1 GCA_007118195.1 Anaerobacillus sp.
AAGAAAGAAGGAACAAGAGCAAGCGTTAAAGAGTTAATCCTTAAATGGTTTAAGGGTTATAGACCCCACCTCAACGCGTAGCGTAGGTGGGAACTTTTAATCAGGTGGAGTCGAGACTCCACCTGATTTCTTGATGTTTCAGCTTGCTGAAACGAGTTCGCTTAAATAGAAACGCAGACTGCCCCTTTATTTTGGGCAGTCTGTTTTTATTTACAAAAATACTTTTTGGACTCTTTGGAAGAAAGAGTTGTTTTTAAGCTTTAACATTTTAACTTCCTTATCAGCTAATTTTATTTTGATATCGTGACAATGTCGAATGCTTAACGCTTCATTATCTGCACCGATGATTGGATGATCATTTCCGTCTTGGACGATTTTTAGTGTAAGTGTGCTATCTCCACTTAAAATTAACGGTGCTCCAAGAGTCCGATATTCGTTATTGTTTAGTGATGATATTTCTGTTAATTGGATCGCTTTTAAACGCGGATCTACAACAGCGCCACCAAGAGACTTATTATAAGCTGTACTACCTGTAGGTGTAGAGGCAATTAAACCGTCTCCTCGGAAGGTTTCAAAATACATATTATCAATGTATACATCAATTACAAATGTTCGTATGACATTTGAGCGTATCGAACACTCGTTGAAGCAATAAAATGGTTTTTCTCCGTTAACAGTGACTTCAATTGCGTTATTTTTACGTACTTCTACTTGTTCGTTTTTCATTGCTTCTACGATTGAATCGATGTCATTTAGCGTAAAGTCAGTGTAAAATCCTAAGTGGTCCCCGGTATTAATACCTAAGTATAAACAATCTTCTTGGAATTCAGTTTTACGAAGTGCTTGTAAAAATGTACCGTCACCACCTATACTAATAATGATGTTTGCCTCTTTATAATTGGAGACGATGTGGAAGTTATATTCTTTCGCTACTTGAATTAATGGAGCTAATTTTTCTTCAATCTCTTTTGTTGGGTAGTAAAATAAAAAAACATTTCTACGATTAGGCATTATTCTCTCTCCTTCATCTTAAGCTGTAAGCAATTTGGTCATACTATCACTATTATTTCTTTATTATTTTAAGAAAATCCTGCTTTTATTAATTATTAAGTTATTACCTTCTAAAAAGGTGTTTAAGAAATCAGCCTTATTAAAAAGAAAAGGAGTTGTATTTTTATGAGTAGTAAACGGTGGATTGCACTTGGTCTAGCATTTGCACTATTTTTTCTTTCAATCGGAATAAGTGCTCTTACGACAACAGCAACCGGACAATGGACAGGTTTTTTTGCAATTGACGAAGAAGAGGTTTGGGCAGAAAAAATAGTTGAAAAAGGAAACGGGAAAGGAAAAATCGTTGTTTTGAATGTAAATGGAGTGATTCAAGAGAGGTATGATGCACCTTCGATCTTTGAAACTGTTACGTATAATCATCGGAATTTCTTATCAATGTTACGTCATGCAAGTGAGGATCATCTTGTTGATGGCATTATTATTCGAGTGAATTCCCCAGGTGGTGGTGTTGTTGAGAGTGCTGAAATTCATGATTTAATTGTAGAAATTCAAGATGAGTTTCGTAAGCCAGTATATGTATCGATGGCTAGTTTAGCTGCATCAGGTGGGTATTACATAGCAGCTCCAGCGGATAAGATTTTTGCTAACGAAGCCACAATTACAGGTTCACTAGGTGTCATTATGCAAAGCATTAATATTAGTGAATTAGCCGAAACATACGGCATTCGTACTGAAACGATTAAAAGTGGTGTACATAAAGATATTATGTCACCGATGCGTGAAATGACAGAAGATGAAAGGCGTATTTTACAGTCCATTATTGATGATTCTTATGAATCTTTCGTCGAAGTAATTGCTAATGGTCGAGAGATGGAACGAGGGAAAGTAAGAGAACTTGCTGATGGAAGAATTTATTCTGGAAAACAAGCTTTTGAATTAGGACTAGTCGATGAGTTAGGTAATTTAAATCGTGCTATTGATATCATGCGAGCAGATATTGGTCGTGGAGAGTTAGATGTAGTGAAATATGAGGCTCGATTTAGCTTCCCTTCTTTTTTAACAATGACAACACAAAATATTATTTCACGCCATCAAGACCCACTAGGATTAAAGCAACTAGTTCGTCATTCTAATTCACCAAGTTTAATGTATCTATACAAGGCAGAATAGGTGGTGAATATATATGGATGAGAAAACTTTTAACGAAGAATCAAATATTCAATATGAAAAATCTGAAACCGTCAATGTTGAAGAAAAGGTCTATCGATTTGCAGGTTTTTGGATGAGGTTTTGGGCCTACTTACTAGATTTATTGGTTGTCGCAAGTATTAATGGAATTATTGTTTCTCCGTTAGTTACGTTTACTGGTTTAAGAGGTATGAATATTGCTTTTTTTACGATCGAGGCTGTTTTAATCGCTGTGGTCACATTTCTCTATTTTTTACTATTAACCAAAAAATGGGGGCAGACGATTGGAAAAAGAATATTCGGATTGAAAGTCATCGCCAAGAAAAACGAGTCACTAACTTGGTCATCCGTTATCTTTCGTGAGGTGATTGGTCGATATATTTTACAAGGATTTACACTCACGTATACATTATATCTCATTGTAGCTTTTCAAAAAGAAAAACAAGGCTTACACGATATGGTTGGCGAAACATATGTCATTCATGAGGAATAATAAAGGTACAAGGTAGAATGTAGAATGGATTTGGAAACGTAGCTTGAAGTGACGTTTTCGACCATTGTACAGTCTACTTTTTTAAATTTACATTGTTTATTTTCATTTAGCCAGGGAGATAATGGAGAGAGAAGGGAGATTTTGCCATGCATTGGATTTGGTGGGTAGTAATATCGATAACGTCTTTTCTCATATTACTTCCTTTTCAAAAAATAACCGTAAACCTAAGCTATTTTCATGATCGAGATAATGATGAGCTTAATGTGAAAATTTCCACTTTTTTTGGCTTGGCATCTTATAAAATTAGTGTTCCCGTCTTAAAAGTTGATGAAGACTCAGCTTCGATTATTGTAAAAGAAGAACAGCATTCGGCAGTAAATGACAATGAAAAAACGAAAAAGATTACCCCTGAAATTATCTTGAAAGATCTACGAAAAGTAAAAGATTTTTTACGCCATGTCGTCGGTTTTCATAAAATTGTTAAACGATTTTTAAGGGAAATTTCTATCCATGACTTTTCATGGAGGAGTCGTTTCGGAGTTGGAGATGCTGCAGCGACAGGTACATTAGTAGGAGCTGTGTGGGGAGTAAAAGGAAGTACGCTTGGAATTATTACTCACTATATGAAATTAAAAACAGACCCCATACTTGAGGTTCACCCCAATTTTCAGCAACTTACTTCACATACCGAGGTTTCGTGTATGTTTTCCTTCCGGCTAGGGTATGCTATAGTCGCAGCTTTACAAATCGTCAAGCATTGGAAGAAACGTCCAAAGTTTGTAAGTGAAAATTTGTATGAGCAAAACGGTATTCAAAGTTAGGAGGGTATACTTCATGTCAGAACATCCAATTCAAGGATTAATGAAAACTGCAATGGAAAATATAAAAGAAATGGTGGATGTAAATACCATTGTAGGAGATCCCGTCGAAACCCCAGACGGTAGTGTGATCATTCCGGTTTCTAAGGTAGGTTTTGGCTTCGCGGCTGGTGGCAGTCAGTTTGTCGTTGATAAGCCTGGTGAGACGAAAGAAACAGATCACCCATTTGGTGGTGGTAGCGGGGGTGGGGTTTCAATCACACCAATTGCTTTTTTAATTGTTAGTGCTACTGGAGTAAAAATGGTTCACTTAGATGAAAACACACACCTATATGAAAAATTGATGGACTTTGCTCCTCAAGTCGTGGAAAAAATTCAGCAAATGATCAACGGAAATAAAAATCAGACAGGTCAAATGAATACGACAACACCTCCACCTCCACCTAGAAACAATTTTGACTTATAAAAATCGATGAATGAGGCGGTTAGTTTCTTCAAGAATTATTCTAGTGATTCTTAAAGGGACTGACCGTTTTTTTTTGTTTTCCATTGCTTTTCTTATAAGCTTATAAGCACATTTCTTGAATAATCATTATTTTACGACTATATTAACACTGTAGTGGTGTTTAAAAATGAGGAGGCATAAATAATATGGAAAAAATTACGTTTAAAGGAAATCCGGTAACATTGTTAGGAAAAGAAGTAGGGGTTGGTGAAAAAGCACCGAATTTTTTAGTTTTAGCAAATGATTTATCTCCAGTTACGCTAGAAAATGTGAAAGGTAACGTCGCGATTATAAGTGTCGTCCCTTCTTTAGATACAGGAGTGTGTGATGCACAAACGAGACGTTTTAATGAAGAGGCAGCTAGTCTCGAAGGAGTGAACATTTTAACGATCAGTGTTGATTTACCATTTGCTCAAAAGCGTTGGTGTGGTGCTGCTGGTATTGATAAAGTTCAAACATTATCTGACCACCGTGAATTGTCGTTTGGGAAAGCTTACGGGTTAGTCATTGAAGAATTACGCCTTTTAGCTAGAGCGGTATTTGTTATTAATCAACAAGGTGAAGTAACTTACGTTGAATATGTTTCTGAAGCAACAGATCATCCAGATTACGAAGCAGCAATTGCAGCGGCAAAACAATTAATTTAAGTTCATTCAATAATTTTGTAGTAATTCATGACGCAAGGGTCTAAAGTCCTTTGCGTTTTTCATTGTATGATCCATTTTATTTTTTATATCATGCCATGTATAACTTCCTACTCATAAAGGAATAAAAGATGGTAGAATGAGAAGTTGAGGAAGGGGAGGAAATATTTTGGCAAATAAAGATCATTTCGAAATATTATTTACGAACTTAGACGAGAGTGCACAAATTATCCAAAATGAGTGTGAACTTACGTATTTAGAAGCACTAATTTATGCAGGGGAATGTCTTTTTGAAGAAGAAATTTCAAAACCCATTAGTGAATTATCTAAAAAGAAAATAAAAAATGCACTACAAAATGTTGATCTTGGAGAATTATCGAAAGAACAAATTCGAAAAGCTTTTCAATTAGCTATATTAAAAGGGATGAAAGAAGCGACTCAATCGCACCATGCAATGACACCTGATGCAGTTGCGGTTTTCATGAGCTATTTAGTAAATAAGGTAACAGAGAAAAAAGAAAATTTTCGTGTTCTTGACCCTGCAGTAGGTTCTGGAAACTTACTTACAGCAATTTTAAATCAAACGAATAAAACGGTCGCTAGTTTTGCGATAGAACCGGATGAAACATTGCTTCAGCTAGGGTATGTTAGTGCGAACTTGCAACAGCATAATATTGAATTTTTTCATCAAGATAGCTTAACAGAAATTTTTATTGATCCAGTCGATATAGTTGTCGCTGATTTGCCTGTCGGATACTACCCCAATCAGGAAATTGCCAATAAATACGAACTTAAAGCAAAAGAAGGAATGTCGTATACACATCACTTAATGATTGAACAGTCGTTAAATTATACAAAACAAGGTGGATTTTTAATATTTATGATCCCGAATTTTATGTTTGAATCTGATCAAGCGAAACAATTTCATACGTATATTAAAGAGCACGCCCATATTTATGCCTTACTTCAATTACCAAAGTCGATGTTTAAAGAAGAAAAAAACGCAAAAAGTATCTTTATTATTAGGAAAAAAGGGGAAAATATAAAAGCGCCTAACCAAGCTCTTTTAAGTGAATTACCATCTTTTTCAAATAAGCAAGCATTATCCGAAATGATCAAAAGTATTAATAATTGGTTTGAAGCTTATCTAAAATACTAAAGTTTATGGAGCGACTAGCCGTTTAGGTGAAAGCTCTTTTTGTGTGAAAAAAAGGCGGATGATTTCGTGAACGAGCGTCTGAGATTCGTTAGAAGGTCACTGTGAAGTGAAGGAAATCGTCCACCTTTTACATACCAGATGGTGACGTTGCTACGTCATGCTGGTTTTGTATGTAAAAACATTTACATATCCGGACCGGTTGTGAGCAGACGATCTGAATGATTTTTGGTAACATTTTAGATAAATAAATAAACACATTGCTTGGTAAGCTAAAATGAACCGGTATAAAATGTCCACTCCAAGTGGGCAAAATTACAAAATGTCTATCCTAGGTAGTATAAACCAACGAAGTTTTTTACTATTAAAACGGTGGTAATACAGGAAGTGTAGATATTATAGTACAGTTACTCCTGTACTATTATTAGAATCTATATATACCAAGGTTATTTTGTTTGTCATTTTAGAACTGTTTCATTAAAATTTATAATATTTTCAATAAAAATCTGTTTTTACTATTGAAAAATAGTAGTAACAATGTTTAAATGAAGAAGGTGAAAAACTCGATTTAGTTTAAGGGATACGTAATTCCCTATTTTAAAGGAGATGTAGGAAATGTCAAAAATTATGGCGATTAATGCGGGGAGCTCGTCATTAAAGTTTCAGCTTCTAGATATGCCAACTGAAACTGTTTTAACAAAAGGAATTGTGGAAAGAATTGGTTTAGGAAATGGTATTTTTCAAATTGAGGTGAAAGGTGAAAAACAAAAGGAAACACTCGAAATCGCTGATCATTCTCAAGCTGTTAAAATATTGTTAGATAAGTTAACAGGGTTAGGTATTATCGCTTCTTTAGATGAAATAGAAGGAATTGGTCATCGTGTTGTTCACGGTGGTGAAAAGTTTAATGATTCTGTTTTAATTACTGATGAAGTATTAAAAGGAATTGAAGAAGTATCTGAATTAGCGCCGCTTCATAATCCTGCAAACATTGTAGGAATTCAATCGTTTATGGATGTACTTCCAAACGTTCCTGCTGTAGCCGTTTTTGACACAGCATTTCATCAAACGATGCCAGAGCAATCTTTTTTATACAGCTTACCTTATGAGTATTATGAAGAATTTGGAATTCGTAAATATGGCTTCCACGGAACGTCGCATAAATATGTGAGTGAACGTGCAGCCGAACTTTTAGGCAGACCAGTTGAACAACTTCGATTAATTTCTTGTCACCTTGGTAATGGTGCGAGTATAGCTGCAATTGAAGGCGGCAGATCTATTGATACATCAATGGGCTTTACGCCACTAGCAGGCGTAACAATGGGAACACGCTCTGGGAACATCGATCCAGCTTTAATTCCTTACATTATGGATAAAACTGAGCAATCTGCAACAGAAGTATTAGATGTTTTAAATAAAAAGAGTGGAATGTTGGCTTTATCTGGCTTCTCAAGTGATTTACGTGATATTGAACAACAGGCTGAAGAAGGAAATGAAAGAGCTGAATTAGCATTAGAAGTATTTACTTCTCGTATTCATAAATACGTTGGTTCATATGCAGCTCGAATGCATGGGGTTGACGCAGTTATTTTCACTGCAGGTATTGGTGAAAATAGTGATGTTATTCGCGCTCGTGTGTTGAAAGGGTTAGAATTTATGGGGATTTATTGGGACCCATCATTAAACCAAGTAAGAGGAAAAGAGGCTTTCTTAAATTATCCTCACTCTCCAGTAAAAGTTATCATCATTCCTACGAATGAAGAAGTAATGATTGCAAGAGATACTGTACGTTTAACCAAATAACAAGTAAAGCACCTACTCCCCACCTAGTAGGTGCTTTTTTCTGAAAGTTAGCAGGAATATCTCCATCTAGTGATGAATACTTAGCATTAATATACAATTTTAACGAGGGAGTGACTTGTGTGTGGGTCTAATTGGTAGAAAAAAGACTGTTTGGGAGGAAATTGAACAGTGGGAGCAGTCTTATTTTATTGGTGGTGAATTGAACGGTTATTATTCGTTAGAAGCTAGTTTAAATAAAATAATAGAGACGTGGCGACCTGACGCGCAAAAAAAATTACTTCAAATCGTTGATAGTATTATTTTTCATACGCATGCGATCGCTCAAAATAGCACATATGATAAAGAAACGACTGCCAAAGTTTTAAACCTTGGAAGAGTGTTTGAGTCTAATATCGAAAATGTATCAGATATGAAACGGTTAACGATTGACCAACTTCGCTATATATGTCATCAGCAGTTAGCTAAGCAAAGGCTCATTTCATTGACCCAAGGTGGTGTCACTGGTTTTGGTGGAGTCTTTTTTGTAGCACTTGATTTGCCGTTAATGTTGACCATAAATATGCGAACAATTCACTTAACAGCCTTGACTTATGGTTATGATTTAAATAAACCATATGAATTAATGCTAGCTTTAAAAGTTTTTCACGTAGCAACATTACCAAAAACGATGCAAAAAGAAGGCTGGAAACAGCTTTTACAAGAAATTGATTCTATTGAAGATGAATGGTTAGTATTCGATGAGGAAAATATTGAAAAATATACAGTGTGGCTTCAACAACCGATTAAGCAGCTTGCCAAAGGAATGGCGTTACTTTTCCTAAAAAAGAAACTAATCTACGGTTTGCCTATTGTTAGTGTAACAGTAGGGGCATCCTCAAATTATTTTTTAGCAAAACAAGTATCTGAAATTGCGCATCACTTTTATGAAAAGCGTTATTTACTAGAAGAAATGAAAAGCAATTCCCTTCAATAAATTTAAAAGATGATGTAGAATAAAGTTACATATTGGGGGTGCTTTAGTTTGTATCGATTCGAATTTAATCAACGTTTAGGAATAGAGATTCCTGATTTGCAAAAAGATTGGCATCACTACGATAAGGTTACACAAGAAAAAATATTAACGGAATGGGAAGATATAAGAGGCAATATTCCTGATCGGGTAAGAGAATTAGAACAAGAAATTAATCGGAAACAAGCCTTATTAAACATCGAACCTGATTTTAAGAAATCGTGTGATTTAAATCGTGAAATATCAGAACTTGCCTCAACGATTAATGATCTTTGGTTATGGTTCCGTTCTCATGGAGAAATAAGTGGGAAAGCCCATCATTAATTCACAATTCGAAATTTATAATTAGGTGCTATAATTTATACTTTTCAATGGAATTCATTTGAAGTTTTAAAGGTTTACTATTTAAGAGGAAGGGGATGCATCCTTTTAAATGCTTGAAATAATTGTTAATTTTAAATTTTAAATTTAAAATTAATAATACATTAACCGCCCTTCAATTGCTTACTCTATATGGTAGGAAATGATGAGGGGTTTTTTTATGGAAAAAAATTATATTCAAATAGATGGTTCAAATATTTATTATGAGGATAGTGGGGGCAGCAAAGAAGTGCTTGTTTGTATTCATGGTTTTATTAGCTCTTCATGGTGTTGGCATCCGATAATTAATAGGTTAAAAAAACGATTTCGGATCATCGCTTTCGATCTACCAGGGTTTGGAAAAACGGTCACTCACCCCGATTATGAGTATACGTTAGCCAACTATGGATTAACGACGTTAGCAGTTATTGAGAAATTGCAATTAAAAAAAGTTCATTTAGTAGGTCATTCATTAGGGGGACAAATTGCGCTACAAGCTGCAAAAATACAGCCAAGTGTATTTGATAAACTATTTTTGATTGCAGCATCAGCCAAACGAAATCGACCGTTTTGGCTAGCTAGGCTTTTATGTTATCTCCCTTATATGGATGAAGCAGCTTATCGGTTTTATTTTCAAGATAAAATGGTTGATGTTGGAATAGCTAAAGTTTTGTCAGGCGGTATGGGGTTAGAGGAAGAAGTTATAAAACCTTATATTGATATGTGTAAAAAAAGAGAAGTGGTTAAAGCTGTATTAAAGTTAGGAAAAGATCGAGAAGATGACATGAAAGAAGAGCAACTAAAAACAATCCCTCATGAAACCTATTTACTGTGGGGAAGAGAAGATCAAGTTGTCACTCTAAAAGAAGGTGAATTCTTAAATGCTTCATTGAAAAATTCGACGTTAGCAATTATTGAACATTGTGGACATTTACCAATGGAGGAGCATACGATAACAGTGTTACATCATCTTTATTCATTTTTTTGTCCGAATTTCTCGAATGTGTGAGGAAATTAATTCATAAATATTTATATTTTTTTATGAATATGTATTGCAAAAAAAGCAGATTGTTGTTAAAGTAATGATTATAAATTAAGTATCGAAAATTAGAGAGCTTGTAGCAAGTCTCTTTTATTTAAACTAAAATGTATATTTATAATTTTAATGGTATCAATATTCATAAAATGGAGGAATGAGAAATGAGTAAAAAGAAAGTTGTATTAGCATATTCAGGTGGATTAGACACTTCAGTCGCGATAAAATGGTTAAGTGATAAAGGTTATGACGTTATCGCTGTTTGTTTAGATGTTGGGGAAGGTAAAGATTTACAATTTGTAAAGGAAAAAGCAATAACAGTAGGAGCAAGCCAATCTTACACGATTGATGCGAAAAAAGAATATGCCGAACAGTTCGTGTTACCAGCATTACAAAGTCATGCGATGTACGAAGGAAAATATCCTCTCGTTTCTGCACTATCACGTCCGTTGATTTCAAAAAAATTAGTTGAAATCGCCAACCAAGTCGGTGCAGTAGCCGTTGCTCACGGGTGTACTGGTAAAGGAAATGACCAAGTCCGATTTGAAGTAGCTATTCAATCTTTAAATCCTGACCTTGAAGTTTTAGCTCCTGTTCGTGAGTGGGCTTGGAGTCGTGATGAGGAAATTGAATATGCAAAAAAACATAATATCCCAATTCCAGTTAATTTAGATAATCCATATTCTGTCGATCAAAATCTTTGGGGCAGAAGTAATGAATGTGGTATTTTAGAAGACCCTTGGGCTACACCACCTGAAGGAGCTTATGAACTAACTGCACCTTTAGAACAAACACCAGACGAAGCGGAGTATATTGAAATTGGCTTTGAACAAGGTGTACCGAAAACATTAAACGGAAAAGCATTTGAGCTTGAACAATTAATTTTAGAGTTGAATTTCGTTGCCGGGAAGCATGGTGTAGGCCGAATTGATCACGTTGAAAACCGTTTAGTTGGAATTAAATCACGTGAAGTTTATGAGTGTCCAGGTGCTGTAACGCTACTAAAAGCACATAAAGAGTTAGAAGATTTAACATTAACGAAAGAAGTAGCTCATTTTAAACCGGTGATTGAAAAGAAGATTACAGAAATGATTTATGACGGACTTTGGTTCTCTCCGTTAATGCCGGCAATTCAAGCGTTTTTACAAGAAACACAAAAAACGGTCACTGGAACTGTACGTGTAAAATTATTTAAAGGTCATGCGATTGTTGAAGGACGTAAATCAGAGTTTTCATTATATGATGAAAAGCTTGCAACGTATACAACAGAAGATGAATTTGACCATAGTGCTGCTGTTGGCTTTATTAAGCTTTGGGGCTTACCGACAAAAGTTCATAGCATGGTAACGAAGAAGGGAGTAAATCAACAGTGACATCAAAGCTTTGGGGAGGACGTTTTACGAAAAAAGCAGAAGGTTGGGTCGATGCTTTCGGAGCATCGATCGACTTTGATAAACAGTTAGTAAATGAAGATATTGAAGGTAGTATCGCCCATGTAAAGATGTTAGGTAAGTGTGGAATTGTTTCTAAAGAAGAGGTTGAAAAAATTATCTCAGGACTGAAAGTTGTTAAAGAAAAAGCGGTAAATGGCGAGTTACAATACAATGTAGAAAATGAAGACATTCATTTAAATATCGAAAAATTTCTGATTGATGAAATTGGTGAAGTTGGTGGGAAGCTACACACAGGAAGAAGTAGGAATGACCAAGTAGCGACTGATATGCATCTTTACTTAAGAAATGAAGTGAAAGAAATCATCGTTTCGATTAAGCATCTTCAAGAAGCGATCCTTGAACAAAGTAAACAGCACGTCGAAACGATTATTCCGGGCTATACACACTTGCAGCGAGCGCAACCAGTGTCTTTTGCCCACCACTTAATGACGTATTTCTGGATGTTAGAGCGTGATTTCGGGCGTTATGAAGATAGTTTAAAGCGGATTAACATCTCTCCACTTGGAGCAGGTGCATTGGCAGGAACTACATTTCCAATTGACCGCGAATACACTGCAGAATTATTAGGTTTTGATGGGATCTATGAAAATAGTATGGACGCAGTAAGCGATCGTGATTTTATCGTGGAATTTTTAAGTAACTCTTCGGTATTAATGATGCACTTATCTAGGCTTTGTGAGGAACTGATCCTGTGGTCTAGTCAAGAATTTCAATTTGTGGAAATTGATGATGCATTTGCGACTGGTAGTAGCATTATGCCACAAAAGAAAAATCCTGATATGGCTGAACTAATCCGTGGAAAAACAGGGCGAGTTTACGGTAACCTTTTTTCATTACTAACAGTTTTAAAAGGTCTTCCGTTGGCGTATAACAAAGATATGCAAGAAGATAAAGAAGGTATGTTTGATACTGTCCGTACGGTAAAAGGAAGTTTACAAATTTTTGCAGGTATGATTGAAACATTAAAAGTACTTGGTAGCAATATGGAAAAAGCAACGAATGAAGACTTTTCAAATGCTACTGAGTTAGCTGACTACCTTGCTTCCAAAGGAATGCCTTTCCGTGCTGCTCATGAAGTCGTCGGAAAACTGGTGCTTTACTCCATTCAAAATGGAAAGTTCTTATTAGACTTATCGATGAGTGAGTTTAAAGAAGCGAGTGAACTATTCGAAGAAGATATTTATCAAGTGCTTGAGCCAAAAACTGTAGTAGCTAGAAGAAACAGTGCAGGTGGAACAGGTTTTGATCAAGTAAAGGAAGCGTTAAGAAAAGCTGAGAGTCTAATTTCAAAAAAATGCTAATAAGCACTAAATAAGCTAAGGAAATGTGTAGAGACGCATATATTTGAGACAAGGAAAAAATAAAAAACACCCCTTAATCGTAACAAAACGATTTAGGAGGTGTTTTTCTTTTTCTAGTTTCTAACAATTAAAACATCACAATTGGCACTTCTAGCAATATACTCGGAAACACTTCCGATAAGAAGGCGTTCTACAGTGTTTAAACCAGTGGCGCCTGTCACAATTAAGTCTACCTCGTATTTTTTGGAAATTTCTTTAGAAATTCTAACTTTTGGTGAGCCGAAATCTAAGACAATTTCTGTTTCAACCCCTGCTTTTTCAACTTCTTTTTGATATTCGGTTAGCATATCCTTTGCATATTCCTCTGCACGAGTGACAATGGCACGATCGTATTGTTCAACAGTGGCAAAGCTTCTCGTATCAACGATATGGGCAATGAAAATTTTCGCATTATCCTTTTTAGCCACTTCAATTGCTTTTTGCAATGCTTTTTTCGCCTCTTTTGATCCATCTACAGCTACAAGAATTTTAGAATAATTTTTTTCCATAACCTTCACCCCTCTTACTAATAATCATACCCTTTCTTTCTTTAAGTATAACATGAATGATCATCACGAAATTTTTGATTACCTCATAAAAGGTGAATGTTTGATGAATAATAGGTTTGTAAAAAGGGGGTGACAAGAAAGATGAAGGATCAAAAGTTCGAAAACATTATTTTTGATGAAGAAGGGGAAGCGATCGTTAGGCAGCAATTGCTAGATTCATACTATGATGGAACGACGGACACTAATAAGAAAAAAGAGAATGACAATCAAGATAATAACTAACTCACTTTTACCTTGGTAGCATATGCCAAGGTTTTTTATGTGAAAGTTGGTTGGTTTGTTGGTTAGGAGAAAGTTGGAAAGGGAACACTGAAATTTTACATGATATCATTCAAGTATTAATAATAGTAATTGCATATACATAAAGGGTAAAATAAAAATAAACAACTTTGTGTAAAACAAGTCCTTAGCTCGTTTCAAGAATTTTATTAATCCTTAAATGGTTTAAGGGTTATAGACCCCCACCTCAACGCGTAGCGTAGGTGGGAACTTTTAATCAGGTGGAGTCGAGACTCCATCTGATTTCTCGATGTTTCAGCTTGCT
>SKSA01000134.1 GCA_007118195.1 Anaerobacillus sp.
GTATCGCTTCGTAGCGTCCTTTAATCTAACGCATAACTCAACAATCATCAATTATAAATTTTGAATTAACACCGAAGCTTTGCTTCAACTCAACACTCTTCACTTAACACTCAAAACTAACTAAGCTTGTACCTTCTCTTCTTTTTTTGGAATCACAGAGAGGTTCAGTTCTTTTAGTTGTGCCTCACTAACTCCACTTGGTGCATTTGTTAGCAGGTCACTCGCACTTGCTGTTTTAGGGAAAGCAATTGTATCTCTTAAGTTTGTTCTTCCGGCTAAAATCATGATTAAACGGTCTAACCCTAAAGCAATACCACCATGAGGAGGTGTTCCGTACTCGAAGGCATCCATTAAAAATCCAAATTGAGAACGAGCTTCTTCTTCTGTAAATCCTAACGCCTTAAACATATTTTCTTGTAGCTCACGCTCATAAATCCGTTGCGAACCTCCACCAAGCTCGTAACCATTTAATACTAAATCATACGCCTCAGCTCGGACTTTTTCTGGGGCTGTAGTTAGAAGCTCTTCATCTTCTTTCACTGGTCGTGTGAACGGATGATGTTCTGCTACATAACGGTCTTCATCCTCGTCATAAGATAATAACGGGAACTCAGTTACCCATAAGAAGTTATATTTACTTTTATCAATAAGGTTTAATTCTTTAGCAAATTTCAAACGAAGTGCACCTAAGCTATCAAAAACAATTTTCTTCTTATCAGCAGCGAATAATAATAAGTCACCAATTTCAGCATTAAACGCTGTTCTCATCGCTACTTGCTCTTCCATAGTGAAAAACTTAGCGATTGGACCTTTTAAGCCGTCTTCTTCAACTTTAAGCCATGCAAGCCCCTTTGCTCCATAGATCGCAACAAACTTCGCTAAATCATCAATCTCTTTACGAGATAACTGCAATGCGGCTCCTTTTACATTAAGTCCCTTTACAATTCCACCATTGTCAATCGCATTTTTAAATACTTTTAAGCCACAGTCTTTTACGATTTCAGAAAGCTCAACAAGCTCCATATCAAAGCGAGTATCAGGTTTGTCAGAACCGTAACGATTCATCGCTTCATCATAAGTTAATCGCTCAAATGGCGTTGGAATGTCAATGCCCTTTACTTCTTTCATTACTTTTGCCATCATCGTTTCCATCATCGAAAGTAAATCTTCTTTCTCCATAAAAGAGGTCTCAATATCGACTTGCGTAAATTCGGGTTGGCGGTCTGCTCGTAAATCTTCGTCACGGAAACAACGAACAATTTGATAATAGCGCTCAAAGCCTGAAACCATTAATAATTGTTTAAAAATTTGTGGTGATTGCGGTAATGCATAAAATCCTCCGTGTTGAACACGGCTCGGTACTAAATAATCACGAGCGCCTTCTGGCGTACTTTTCGTAAGCATTGGTGTCTCAATTTCCATAAACGTATGATCATCTAAAAAGTTACGAATTAATTTTGTTGTGTTATGTCTTAGCAAAAATGTTTCTTGCATTTCAGGGCGACGTAAATCTAAATAACGATACTTTAAACGTACTTCCTCTGAAGTATCTATATCTGCTTCAATTTGAAACGGTAATGATTTCGACTTGTTTAACACTTCAATTTTATTAACAAGAACTTCCACTTTTCCTGTGTTCATTTTTGGATTAATGGTTTCTTCGTCACGAGCTGTCACAGTTCCTTCTACATCAATAACGTACTCACTACGTACTTTATCAGCAATCGCAAGAGCCTCCTCTGAAAATTCTGGTTGGAACACGATTTGTACAACCCCTGAACGATCTCGTAAGTCAATAAAAATTACTTGTCCTAAATCACGGCGAGTTTGAACCCACCCTTTTAAACGTACCTTCTGTCCAATCGTATCTTCTAATACCTCTCCACATACATGAGTTCTTCCTATCACTTGTATTGCCTCCCTTTATCGTTTCAGCTTCTGCTGCAAAAATTTTGTTAATTCATTTATTGAAACTTCTTGTTGCTCACCCGTGATCATTTCTTTAACAACTACTATATTTTTTTCGAGTTCATTATCACCAATGATGACAACAAACGATGCATTAAAACGATCCGCCGCTTTCATTTGAGCTTTCATTTTTTTATCAAGATAGTCTTGATCACTCGATAATCCTGCTTGCCTTAATTTAAAACTAATATTGGATGCGACTAACTTAGCTTCCTCACCCATTGCTATTACGTAGCAATCCAATTGATCATTAATTGGTAGTGCTACATTTTGTACTTCTAAAGCCATAAGTAGACGTTCAATACTTAATGCAAACCCTATTCCAGGAGTTTCAGGTCCGCCAATTTCTTGTACTAAACCGTTATAACGCCCACCGCCACATAATGTCGTGATCGAACCAAAACCTTCACCATCAATCATGATTTCAAAAGCGGTGTTGTTATAGTAATCAAGACCTCTTACTAAATTCGGATCGACTTGAAATTCAATCTCCATATCATTCAGAAGCTTTTGTACTTTTGCAAAATAAACTTTTGAATCGTCATTTAAGTAGTCTAAAATCGCAGGAGCCGTTGCCATTAATTCATGATCACGATCCTTTTTACAATCTAAAATACGTAAAGGATTTTTCTCTAGTCTCGCTTGGCAGTCAGTACAAAACTCGTGTATTTTCGGTTCGAAATGGTTTATTAATGCTTTTCGGTGAGCATTTCTACTTTCCGTATCACCTAAACTATTAATAACTAACTTTAAATTTTTCAATCCTAACTCTCGGTAAAATTCCATTGCTAGCGCAATCACTTCTGCATCAATGGCTGGGTCAGCACTTCCTAATGCTTCAACCCCAAACTGAACAAACTGGCGCATTCTCCCTGACTGAGGTCGTTCATAACGGAACATCGGACCAACATAATAAAGCTTTGTTGGCTGAATAGGGCTACCAAAAAGCTTATTTTCAACATAAGAACGAACAGCAGACGCAGTCCCTTCTGGTCGTAATGTTAAACTTCTTCCGCCACGATCCTCAAACGTATACATTTCCTTTTGTACGATGTCAGTCGTATCTCCTACGCCACGCATAAATAATTCGGTTTGTTCGAAAATTGGCGTACGCATCTCTTTATAATTATAACGCCGACAAATATCACGAGCTTTATCCTCAACAAATTGCCAAAGTTCAACTTTCCCGGGCAATATGTCTTGTGTCCCTCTCGGTATTTTAAAATTCATTTTTTGTTCCTCCTTATTAGAAAAGCTAGGCTTGTCATCGAATTATCAGCGAGACCCTTCTCTTTCTTATCATTCATTGAAAGCCAACGATCAAAATAACAACAACCTTATGTAAAATTTATCCTGCCAAAAAAATCTTTAAAGTACAAAAAACTCCCGTCCCTGATATTTAACATATCAGGGACGAGAGTTTGAATCCCGTGGTGCCACCCTAATTGAACTTTTTTTATTATAGAGTTATAAAAAGAAAATACGTTGCTCATTTCTATTTATAAAACTTCTACGAAATTTAAAGTTCCACTTTAAACAGTTAACGCCTGTAACGTTTTCCCCTACTAAAAGAAAAGTGTACGACACATGCCAATCGGCCAATGATGTCAGCAGCAAGTCCATAAATTCAGAGAAAAACCTAAGGAGTGTTCTTTCATTAAGCACATGGAGAAATGCTTTCAGCCACGACATTTCCTCTCTTACCACGCAAACCTTAATTACTTTGCTCCCTCAAAGGTTGTAGTTATTATTTTAAATGATTTAGTATTGTTTTCTATCATACGTAGTATCTGTTCCGTTGTCAATACTGAATACGACAATTTTCTCAATTTCTTGATAGCTTCTTTTTTAAATCTTTCACACTTCCTAAAGTGATCCCATACTCTTCAGCTAACTCATAATTTGTCAATTGCTGCTCTTTTTGGATAAAGTCGTGAAAGTCAACTCCAATCAGTTGATGGTGTCCATTTCCTGTTCCTGTTTGTTTACTTCCTGCTCTCATAATCGACTTCCTTTCAAACTCTTTTCCATCTAGCATGTCCATTTTTCGAAATAAAAAACCACTTCTTTCAAATTTAGAAAGAAATGGCCTTTTATAGCGAAGTTTTAAAAGGGTCAATTTACTTGTAAAATGTATTTGACAACTGTTTATTGTCACCATCGTAAATGTCGGTTTATTTACTTTCAACAATCAACGTCACTGGACCATGGTTAGTGAGCTCTACATCCATCATTTCTCCGAAGATACCGGTTTCTACAACAATATCCTTTTCTCGTAGTTTATCGTTAAACAAATCATAAAGTTTCTCAGCATATTCCGGCTTTGCGGCACTCATAAAGTTTGGACGTCTCCCTTTACGACAGTCTCCATACAAAGTGAATTGCGAAATCGATAAGATTTGTCCACCGACATCTACTAATGACAAATTCATTTTACCGTTATCGTCTTCAAAAACACGTAAATTTGCTATTTTATCAGCAACAAAAGCGACATCATCTTCCGTGTCGTCATGGGTAATTCCAACTAAAGCAGTAAAACCAAAATCAATTTGGCCGACGGTCTCTCCCTTTACAACAACGCTTGCTTTTTTTGTTCTTTGCACTACTACTCTCAATTGTAATACCCCTTTAAATGGAAGTTTTAGTAAATATTGTTTTCTCGCAATATGTAAAGAGCCAAACATCCGCTTGGCTACAGTGCTGTAATCAGAATTTAAAAACTCAGCAAGTTACAATTCGTTAATGCATAATACGGCGAACCGAGTAAATGTCTGGTATTCGTTTGACACGATCGACAACTTTTTGTAAGTGGTCAATATTATGAATAGAAATGGTCATTAAAATCGTCGCCATTTTATTTTTATCCGATTTACCAGAAACGGCATTAATATTTGTACGTGTCTCAGTAACTGCTTGAAGTACTTCATTTAAAAGACCGTTACGGTCGTAACCAGAGATTTCTATGTCGACATTATAATTTTTACTTTCTTGCTTATTTCCTTCCCACTCAACAGGAAGTAAACGAGCTTTCGCGTCATCGACAAGAACATTGGCACAATCAGCTCGGTGAATCGAAACACCGCGCCCTTTTGTAATAAAACCAATAATTTCATCCCCAGGAACTGGGTTACAGCATTTTGATAAACGAATTAAAAGATTATCGATCCCTTTAACTCGAACACCAATACTTGTTTTTTTAGTAGGTGTGTATTTTTTAATTTCAGAAACTTTCTCTACTAATGATTGATCATCTAATTCTTGTCCACGTTTTTTTCGAATTTTTTCCGTTAATCTCGTAGCAATTTGTGCAGCAGTAATTCCGTTATACCCAACGGCTGCATACATATCCTCTTCACCTTGAAAGTTAAACTTATTGGATACACTTTCAATATTTTCAGTAGTTAAAACTTCTTTAGGCTCGATGTTATGCTTTTTAATTTCCTTTTCTACTAGCTCTCGGCCTTTAGCGACATTCTCGTCACGACGTTCCTTTTTAAACCATTGGCGAATTTTATTTTTCGCTTGGGAACTTTGTGTAAGTTTTATCCAATCTTGACTTGGACCATAAGAATGCTTGGAAGTTAGCACTTCAACGATATCACCCGTTTTTAAACGATGGTCTAACGTCACCATTTTTCCATTTACTTTTGCACCAATACAACGATTTCCGATTTCAGTATGGATACGATAAGCAAAGTCTAATGGGACAGAACCTGCCGGTAGCTCAATAACATCACCTTTAGGTGTAAACACGAAAACCGTATCTGAAAATAAATCGATTTTTAACGACTCCATAAATTCTTGAGCATCTATGGCATCATTTTGCCATTCTAATATTTCTCTAAACCATGTCATTTTTTTCTCGAGTGTTTGCGCATTAGAAACCGTTTGTCCTTCTTTATATGCCCAATGAGCGGCAACCCCATATTCTGCAATTTTATGCATTTCTTCTGAGCGAATCTGTACTTCAAGAGGATCGCCTTTAGGACCAATAACGGTTGTATGAAGAGATTGATACATATTTGCTTTTGGCATCGCAATATAGTCTTTAAAGCGACCAGGCATAGGCTTCCAACAAGTGTGGATCACTCCTAAAACGGCATAACAATCTTTTATATTTTCAACGATAATTCTAACGGCTAATAGATCGTATATTTCATTAAACTGTTTGTTTTGTAATGCCATTTTACGATAAATACTATAAATGTGTTTGGCTCTCCCATGAATATCAGCTTCTACGCCCACTTCTTTTAGACGTTCCTTAATCTTCACGACAACATCATCAATATATTCTTCACGCTCAGCTCGTTTTTTCTTCATTAGATTTACAATCCGATAATATTGCTGTGGATTTAAGTAGCGAAGCGCTGTATCTTCTAATTCCCATTTAATTGCCGAGATACCAAGCCTATTTGCCAGTGGAGCAAATATTTCTAACGTTTCATTGGCAATTCTTCTTTGTTTTTCCGCTGGTAAATGCTTTAATGTCCTCATATTATGAAGACGGTCTGCAAGCTTAATTAAAATGACACGAATATCTTTCGCCATGGCTACAAACATTTTCCGATGGTTTTCAGCTTGCTGTTCTTCTTTTGACTTATACTTGATTTTTCCAAGCTTCGTGACTCCATCTACTAGCATTGCTACTTCATCATTAAATTGGTCTCTTAACTCATCTAAAGAAACATCTGTATCCTCCACGACATCATGTAAAAATGCAGCAGCAACCGTATCAGGGTCCATCTCCAATTCAATTAAAATTTCTGCTACTTGAATTGGATGAAGTATATACGGTTCTCCTGATTTGCGGTATTGCTCACCGTGAGCTTCATTTGCAACTTCATATGCTTTTTTTAAAAATTCGACATCTTTCTCTGGAAGATAAGAATGTGCTTTTTGTAATACTTGTTCGATCAATGGAATCACCATCACCTTACAACCTTTAATATATTTCTTTCTATTATCATTATAATTCTTGCTCGTGTAAAGTACTTTCAGTTTTGAATTTTGAGTTTTGAGTTTTGAGTTTTGAGTTAAGAGTTAAATGAAAGCTTTGCATCGTTGAGATACTTAAGCCACTACTCAACACTCCTAACTCAACACTCAAAACTACCTATAAACAAAGAGCGCTCCTGTAGAGCACTCTGCTTTTTCTAAGTTTACGAATAATGAGTTAATGAAAAGATTTCATAATCCTTTAACTTCTCGCGTCCATCTAAGTAATCTAATTGTATCATAAAAACGATTCCTGCGACGATGCCACCAAGTTCTTCTACCATCTTAATCGTAGCTTCAATTGTACCACCTGTTGCTAGTAAATCATCGGCAATCAAGACACGTTGTCCTGGTTTAATTGCATCTTTATGGATCGTTAAGCTATCTTTGCCATATTCTAAACCGTAATCGACGGAAAGTACTTCTCTCGGTAATTTACCCGCTTTTCGGACTGGAACAAATCCAACCCCTAATGCATATGAAATAGGGCATCCAACAACAAATCCCCTGGCTTCAGGTCCAACAACAACATCAATTTGCTTATCGTTAGCAAATTGCGCCATATCGTCAATCGCCTTTTTATATGCCTCACCATTTTCCATTAACGTCGTAATATCTTTAAAACGAATTCCTTCCTTTGGAAAATCTTCGACAATCGTAATAAACTGTTTAAAATCCATTTTTTACTATTCCTCCTAGTTCATCTTTAGATCGAAGCAAGATTATTTCACAGACTGAACTGAGAAGATTTGTTCAAACCATGCCTTTAATTCATTGTAGGATGAATAATAAAGATCATTTTCTAACCTTGCTTGCTCTTGTTTTCGTTTGTATGTTTTGGATTGATTTAAATCTTTTTTCTCAACATTTTTACATATTGAAATAAGTCCATTGTTTATTGTAACAAATTCTAAGTCAAAAAACACCTTTACCATAAAATCAATTGTGTCTTTTGACCAACCTTTATGTTTTGCTAGTTGAAGCCCATGTCTTTCTAAATCAAAATTTTGTTGTTTTGTTAAAAATGCATAAAACCATTTAAAGTGTTCTCTTGACGGTATTGTTGTAAAAAAATGATCCTCTTTATGATTAAAAATTGTATAAATTCGCTCAGGAGTTTTTCCGTTTAATAGTTGCTCAATTTGTTTTTTTTCAACTGGCAAATCTAACAAGAACACATATTGTCCTGATAAGTCTATAGTTGGTAATTGTGCTTCATAAGGTATATAAACAAGCTGGTAATCTTCAACCAAATCTATAGAAGCTATTGTGTCTTCATTAAAATAAATACATACCACTTTTTCTTTAGGTAGTTGGTGGATTTTCTTCAAATTTTTACTACCTCTCAGATCAAAAAGCTGCCAGTGATCAACGGCTACATCTTCTAACAATAATTGTGGTTTACAATGACCATTCCACTCATTGATCGATAGCGTACCTACCGTAGAGATTTTCGAAGTCATGGAGATTTCCTCATAGAGATAGCCACAATGAAAACCAACACAGTCAATAGTGTGCCCATTTCCTTCTAATAACATTTTTAAGTGAGTTTCTTCACTACCAATTCGCTTCATCTGCGATAATTTAGCTTCTTCGATTACTACCTTTGGTGTCGGGTTACTTACCCCGAAAGGAGCAAGAAGATTCATTTCTTCAATGACAGGAAGCTTAATTTCGTTTATTGATACTACTAAATCAACTTTCGTAATCGGAATATAATCTTCCTCAGTTAAAACTTCCGTTGCTTGAAAGTTCAAGCGTGATCTTAATTCATTAAGGTTTTCAAGTTTCATTGTTAACCCAGCTGCCATCGGGTGACCACCAAAATGAGGTAAAATATCACGAGATTCCGATAAATTTTTAAACATATCAAAACCTTCAATACTTCTAGCTGAACCTTTCGCCAAACCTTTTTCTCGATCGATGGTCAAAACAATCGTTGGTCGATAATAACGCTCTACTAATCGTGAAGCTACAATACCAATAACTCCCGAATTCCAACCTTCTTTAGCAATGACTAACACTTTATTTTCATCTAATGAAGCATACTCTTTTTCAACAATCTCAACGGCTTCCTCAGTGATCTCATTAACAATTCCTTGGCGAACTTTATTTAACTCATCAATTTCAGCGGCTAGACGTTCTGCTTCAGACATATCTTCACAAATTAATAACTCAACGGCCGGAGTAGCTGAATCTAGTCTACCAACAGCGTTAATTCGTGGGCCAATGGCAAAGCCAACATGGTCAGCATTTAATTCTTTATCATCAATACCGGTAATTTTTTTTAATGCACGCAGCCCAGGACGAGTAGTATTTTGTAACGCTTTAAGACCTTTTTTCGCAATCAGTCTATTTTCGTCTACTAACGGGACTAAGTCAGCAATTGTCCCAATCACTGCGATATCTAATAACTCTTCAGGCGCCTCTCCTAATAAAGCATGAGATAGCTTCCAGGCTACTCCCACCCCAGCTAACCCTTTAAATGGGTAATTACAATCTTCTTGCTTTGGGTTGACGATCGAACAAGAATCGGGCAAAACAGGTGGTGGTTCATGATGATCAGTTATAATAAAATCTAGACCAATTTCTTTGGCTACATTCGCTTCATGAACAGCAGAAATTCCTGTATCCACTGTGATAACTAGTGAAAAACCTTCTTCTTTCGCACGTCTTAGTGCTGGTTCATTCGGTCCATACCCTTCTGTAAATCGGTTAGGAATATAAAACTGAAACTCAGCTCCTAACATTTTAAGCGTTTCGACCATCACGGTAGTGCTACTGACTCCATCTGCATCATAATCACCAAAAATCAAGATTTTTTCTTGATTCGTGATTGCCGTTTCAATTCTTTCAACGGCTTGTCTCATCCCTTTCATTAAAAAAGGATCATGAAATTCAGTTTTTTCAATATATAAAAAGTCACGAGCTTCTTCGACAGAAGAAATCCCTCGGTTTAAAAGTAAATTGGCTACAAGTGGTGAAATGTTTAACTCAGCCACAAATTGTTGTTCCAATGAATGGCCTTGCCTCTCAATTCTCCACCTTTTTTTTGACCTTAGCATGAAATACCACACCCCTAACCTATTTAGTATACAAGAGGTTATGAGGTGTGGCAATTCATCCATTCGGATTTGGTGTACTATTTTTTGGTGGGTTTGTTGGAACTTCTTTCTTACTAATTTCTTTCTTACTTTCTTTCATATTCTTCATTTCTACATTCTTTTTACGAAGGTCTTCATTTTCAAGTCTAATCTTTTTTAGCTCCGCGCGCATCTTATAGATCCCGTACAAACCGACGCCACCAACTAGAATCCCCCCCATTAATACGGAACTTATAATAACGATAACAAGCGGCCATTCAGCCGTTCCAAAAACATAATTAACAGTTACTACGTCCATATTAATGACAGCAAAAATGGCAATTAACAATGCTACAAAAAGTCCAATGATTAACCCCCATTGACCTTTCATTTTTTGATCACCTCTCCTTTGAGTTTTGAGTTTTGAGTTTTGAGTTTTGAGTTTTGAGTTTTGAGTTTTGAGTTTTGAGTTTTGAGTTTTGAGTTTTGAGTGGTGAGTTTTGTGCTTAATTTACAATTTAAAATTTAGAACGAATTCAGCAATTATTCATTCTAAATTTTGAATTTTGAATTTTAAATTTTAAATTGTAAATTTATTAAAGAGCTAACCGGAAAATGGATTGATATGGATCCTGACGTCTTGAACATGGTCGAGTTTTATTAGTTGTGCTTTTACTTTTTTACCGATGGCATGACCTTGTTCGACAGTTATATGTGGGTCAACTCCGATTTTTATATCAATAATGACATAATGACCGTGCTCTCTTGCTAAAAATTCATCAATACTAAGTACCCCCTCTACTTCAAGGGCAGTCTTTCGCATTTCTTCAGTATCTTCATCGTGCAGCACGTGATCTAAGGCATTGTGAATCGACTGCTTACCAAGACTCCAAGCCATTTTCAAAATGAGGATCGAAACGAATAAACCTGCTAACGGATCGGCATAGACTAGCCAAGGAATACCGATATAGCCACCAATAATTGATGCGCCGATCCCTAACAAAGCTGCGAAGGAAGAAAATACATCTGAGCGATGGTGCCACGCATCAGTAACTAACGCCTCACTACGATATTTTTTCCCTAAATGATATTTATAACGAAACATTAATTCTTTAACAACAATTGAAAAGATTACAGCATAAATAGCAATAACACCTGGAACTTCAATAGGCTCGTTAAAAGACTTGACCGCTGAAAGAGCAATCTCAAAACCGACAATAAATAATAATACCGCTACAATAATCGCCGCTATCGATTCGGCTTTACCGTGTCCGTATGGATGGTCTTTATCTGGTGGAAGCTTTGCTGCTCGTATACCTATTAAAACCGCTACAGAGCCAACAACGTCCGAAGCTGAATGGACTGCATCAGCAACAAGTGCTCTACTCCCAGCGAGCCAACCAACAATTCCTTTAATTAAAGCTAAAGCGATATTACCAACAATTCCAACCCAAGCTGCAAATTGAACCTTTTTAAAGCGTTCATCCTTTTCCTCTATCATCACATCACCTTATTCACTTTATTAATAAATATCCTTTATTGTGCATTATTAAACTTTTTCTTCAAACTAACTTTGAGGCTTTTCTGTTTGAGTAATAATTGTAGTTGTAAAAATAAACCGTGGTTTAAGTCACCACGGTTTATGCTAATCATATTATGCTTCATTTTCTGCAGTTTTAAAGCGTTTTTTTTGTAATGTTTTACTCTTCCAAACGAGCCATAGCTGCGCTGCGATAAATAGTGATGAATATGTCCCTGCAACTAAACCGACTAATAAGGCAAACGAGAACGTTCTAATCGCTTCGCCACCGAATAAGAGTAACGCACCTGCTGCAAAAACAACGGTTAATACGGTGTTAATTGAGCGAGCTAACGTTTGAATTAAACTTTTATTAACGACACGAGCTAAGTCATCAAATGTTTTCACTTTTTTCTCATAGCTTAAGTTTTCCCTTATCCTATCAAATGTTACAATCGTATCATTTATTGAATAACCGACAATCGTTAGTACTGCAGCAATGAACGGTAAATTCACTTCCATTTGCGTAATACTAAAGACAGTAATAATGAAAAATGCATCGTGTAATAGCGCTACAATCGCAGCTAATCCGTATAACAACTCAAAGCGAATCGTTACGTAAATAATAATACCAATCGATGCAAAAATGACAGAGAAGAAAGCGTTTCTTGCAAGTTCGCGACCGATAGTTGGGGTTACCGTACTGATGTTAGGCTCGGCACCAAACGAAGTATGAAAATGTCTTTGGACGGTTAACATCTCTTCTTGATTAAGAACACCGATAAAAGAAGCGTAGGCCATCTCATTACGATCTCCGGCGAGTAATACGCTATCAGGTTCTAAACCGACCTCCGCAAATTCTGCGTAAACAATGTCCGCTGTTAAACCTTCCTCACCTAAAAGTTCAATTTTCGTACCACTCTCAAAATCAATTCCTAAATTCAAACCGATCGTCGAAAGTAAAATCACGCCAACTAGCACGAGGATCCCTGAGAAAATAAAGAACTTTTTGCGATGTTTAACAAAATCTAGCTTCGTTTCTCCATAATTAAAGTTCACTAATCTCACTCTCCTTCACACCAAAAAGTCGTGGCTTCTTATTTAAAATTCTACTGTTGACCCATAATCCAAGAAGGAGACGCGAACCATAAACAGCAGTTAAAAAGCTTGTTAAAATACTGACAATTAACATAACAGCAAAGCCTTGAACAGCCATTGTTCCGAAATAGAACAATACAGATGCTGCTAAAATTGTCGTGATATTAGCATCTAAAATTGTCGATAGTGAACGGCGACTTCCCGCTTTAAAAGCAGACATCGTTGTTTTTCCACTTCGAAGTTCATCTTTAATTCGTTCGTAGGTGATAATGTTGGCGTCAACTGCCATCCCTACCCCTAAGATTAACGCGGCAATACCCGGTAATGTCAGTACTGCATTCATCCAGTTAAAAATAACTAAAACTAAATAAATATAAAAAGACAACGTAATAATCGCAATGATACCCATAAAACGGTAATAAACGAGCATATATAGGAAAATTAATGCTACACCGATGAACCCGGCATAGATCGTTCTTTCCATTGCCTTTTCACCAAGTGCTGCCCCAACAGAATTTGAATAAACTTCTTCAAGACTTACTGGTAAGGCACCTGCATTTAAAACGTCCGCTAAAAATTGCGCTTCTGATAATGTAAAGTTCCCGGTAATCCGAACATTTCTCGTGTTTAACACTTCACTAACACTTGGTGCAGAGATATACTTTTGCTCAGCCTCTGGTTTGAGCCTTTCCTCCATAAAGGAATCGCCCTCTTCGTAATCTAACCAAATGACGAGCTGACTTCCTAATACTTCTCTTGTTACTTCAGCAAAAAGGGTTGCATCTTTTAATGTAACAGCTACTTCTGGACGGTTAGCTTCATCAAAAGTAACACTAGCCCCACCTTCTCGTAGATCTGCTCCGTCCATCTTTAAATTGTCATTAACATCACGGAACGTCAATTGCGCCTCTGTTGAAAGAAGCTCTCGAGCCGTTTGTTGATCTTCAACACCAGCGAGCTGGACGCGAATTCGATTTTCACCTTCAATAGCCACATTCGGCTCTGAAACCCCGATAACGTTAATACGTTGATTCAACGCCGTTACGGTACTTTTTAATGCCTCTTCATCTATTACGTCACCTTCATGAGCAGGATGAACTTCATACAAAACTTCAAATCCACCTTGAAGGTCTAAGCCTAGCTTAACTTCTCTTGCATTATCCATTGCCGTTGTGGCAACAAGACCTGCAAGTAAAATAACGATAAGAAAAAAAGCTATAATCCGACCTTTCTTTACCATCTCTAAAAATGCCTCCTTGTTTAAA
>SKSA01000064.1 GCA_007118195.1 Anaerobacillus sp.
AGTAGGGAATACTACTATATATGTAGTAAAACAAAGATAATTCTCTACACAATACAAACAAACATACCTTAGGGAGGGTCTTAGAAAAAATGAAAAAATTACTTATCGCTCTTTTTGGTGCAGCTTTAATCTTAGGTGCTTGTGGTGCCGCAGATGAGCCAGCTCCAGCACCAGACGAAACGCCGCAAGAAGCTCCGGCAGATGATGCAACAGACGAAACGCCGCAAGAAGCTCCGGCAGATGATGCAACAGATGAAACAGCAGTAGAAACTTTTGATGCTGCAAGAGCCGAATCAGCCTATCAACAAACATGTCAGGGTTGTCATGGCGGGGACTTACAAGGTGGTGGCGTGTACCCGCATGCTATCGCAGGTTTATCATATGACGATATATTAGAAGTAATTCATGAAGGACAAGGAACTATGCCACCAGGTCTAGTACAGGGTGATGATGCTGAAAACTTAGCAGCCTGGATTGCTGCTCAATAAATAAATAGCTAAGGGGCTCACCCAAAACAAAGTGTCAGACACCAATGAAAGTTCACTTTCACCAACATCAATATAATTAAGTTGCTAAGAACTACTTCACTAAAGACAGTGAACTTTCCCGTAGCAATTTATTTACAGGGGAGCACCGTTAGGCATTAAAATAGAGACGGATAATAAATCTATCCGTCTCTATTTGAGTTTATCTTTAAGTCGGGCACTTATGGGACAGCTTCTTTTTATATATTAAGAAATAATAGTTTTTGATCGACCGATTTCCCTTTGCACTGAAATAGTTCCTAAACCGTTCTGCGAAAACTCTCCCCCGAATACTCTACCCTGAAAACTTTCTCCCGAAAACTCTCTCCATCGCCACTTAACAATAAAACTCAAATAGTGAAATAAAAATGTAATATTTTTCAGCTTAATTTGTAGATTAATGATGTTATAATGTTATTTGAGACGTTTGCTGTACAAATTTGTTTAATCCTGTAAAAAATTGTGATAGACAAAAAGGAATTTAGAATTTTAAAAATATTATTTTAGTAAAATATCGAAACACCTTAAAACATTGACCCGCTACTTAATACTTTAACCTAGCATCCGTCATGAAAAGTGATAAACCGAAAATTGTAATATAAAAAGTGTGAAACTGAAAATTGAAAACTGTATATAAAGAGTGCCAAACTTAAAACTCAAAACTCAAAATCCAAAACTCAAAACTCAAAACTCAAAACTCAAAACTCAAAACTCAAAACTCAAAACTCAAAACTCAAAACTCAAAACTCAAAATCCAAAACTCAAAAACCGTATATTGTAAATTATAAATTAACTGAAAATTAGGAAGTGAAAAAGCCATGATCGAAATGAAAGAAGTATGGAAGACGTATCCGAACGGTGTCATGGCCATCAATGGCATTGATGTGTCCATTTCCAAAGGGGAATTTGTCTACGTTGTTGGCCCAAGTGGAGCAGGAAAATCCACTTTTATAAAATTAATGTATCGTGAAGAAAAACCGACACAAGGTACCGTCGTTGTTAACGGCTATAATTTAGGATCGATTAAAGAAAAACGAATTCCGATATTTCGTCGCAGCCTTGGGGTTGTATTCCAAGATTTTAAGCTACTTCCGACACTATCTGTTTATGAAAATGTCGCCTTTGCCCTAGAAGTCATCGAGGAAAGCCCATCTCACATCAAGCGAAATGTGATGAAAGTTTTAGACATTGTTAAATTAAAAAATAAAGCACGCTTTTTCCCTCATGAATTATCGGGTGGGGAACAGCAACGTGTCGCGGTTGCGAGAGCGATTGTGAACAACCCTGCAATCCTTATTGCGGACGAGCCTACAGGTAATTTAGATCCTGATACATCGTGGGAAATTATGAGGATTTTAGAAGAAATTAATAATAGAGGCACGACGATTTTGATGGCCACACATAACAAAGAAATTGTAAACACGATTCGAAAGCGTGTCATAGCGATCGAGGGTGGCCGTATTGCCCGTGATGAAGTAAGGGGGTTATACGGTTATGAAAGGTAGAACCATTTTTAGACACGGAAAAGAAGGAATAAAAAACTTAGCGCGTAATGGCTGGATGACGTTTGCTTCGATTAGCGCGGTTGCGATTATGCTTTTAATCGTCGGTGTGTTTCTTCTATTAATCTTAAATTTAAATCACTTTGCAACATCTGTTGAAGAAGACGTTGAAGTACGAGTTTTTATTGATTTAACCGCAACGACGGAGCAGCAAGAGGATCTTCATAAAAAAATTGAACGGGTCCCAAACGTTGATACTATAACGTACTTGCCAAAAGAAGAAGGATTAGAACAATTCATTGAAAGTTTAGGTGAACAAGGCGAAATTTTCGAATCACTAAGAGGCGAAAATCCATTATATGACGTATTTGAAGTACGCGCTGTGACACCTCAGCAAACAGAAGGGGTTGCCAATGCGATTGAAAAACTTCCTTACGTCGAAGAAGTTGGTTACGGAAAAGATATCGTAGATCAATTATTTAGTTTTACAAGTTTTGCTAGACAAGTAGGTTTATTTTTAATTATTGGTCTAATGTTTACAACGATGTTTTTAATTGCGAATACGATCAAAATAACGATCATTGCTAGAAAAAGAGAAATTAAGATTATGAAGCTAGTAGGAGCTACGAACGGCTTTATTCGTTGGCCATTTTTCGTTGAAGGCCTACTTTTAGGAGTGATCGGCTCATTAATTCCAGTAGCGGTCTTAGCTCTCGCTTACCACAAACTTTTTGATAGCTTCGGTCAAAGGATTGAATTTATGTTCATCGACCTACTTGCACCGGACCCACTTTTATATCAAATGGCTGGGATCCTTATCGGGATTGGCGCGTTTATCGGTATTTGGGGAAGTATGATGTCGGTTCGTAAGTTTTTAAAAGTGTAACAAGTGACTTGTAAAAGGGTGAAATCTCGGCCTAAATTAGCGTTAGCGAATTTTATTCACGTTGACTTATTGACGTAGTTAATAGCGAAAGCGATAAGTACAAATAAGGTTTGCTGGCGTATTAGGCCAGATTTGGAAAGATTTTCTCGAATGGTATTATTTGAAAATAGTTTTTTTAATAGTGAGGGGGAAACCGTTACAATGGGGCGTAGAATTTTTCTCGTATTTTCGGTCTTAACGCTGGCGATTGCTAGTTTTATTGCAACGAATGGTTCTGATCATGTTGAAGCAAATTCGGAATTGCAAAATAAGATTCAATCGATTCAAGAAGAGCGTTCTGAAAACCAAGCAGAAGTAGAGCAAAAAGAAAAAGAAATGAAAGAACTCGAACAAAAAATTAAGCAACTAGATAAAGAAATTCGTGAATTAGATTTTTTGGCAACGGAAACAAATCAAAAAATTCGTACAAAAGATCAGGAAATTGAAGCTACAAAAGATAGAATTGAAGAGTTAGTCGAAGAAATTTACTTATTAGAAGAGCGAATTGCTGAGCGAGATGAGTTATTAAATAATCGTGTGCGCTCAATGTATAAAAATGGAGGCTCTGTAAACTACTTAGAAGTGCTTTTCGGTGCTCGTAGTTTCGGTGATCTTATTAACCGAATTACAGCATTAAATACGATTGCTCAACAAGATCGTAACATTTTAGAAGCCCATCATAATGACAAAATGATGGTTGAAGAAGTAAAAGAACTTGTAGAAGCAGAGTTAATCGGTTTAGAAGAGCAATTAGATGAGCTTGAAGTGTTAAAAGCAACGTTAGAAAAGCAGGGCGAAGAAAAAGGGCGTCTCATGGCTGAGCTAGAAAAACAAGAAGGAGAGCTTATCACTGCGCTTGGAGATTTAGAAGGAGAAGATGAAATTCTAGCTGCTCAAGAACAAGCAATCAAGCAAGAACTTGAAGCGTGGGAAAAGCGTCAAAGAGAATTAGAAGAACAACGAAAACGTGAGGAAGAAGAGAGAAGAAGGCAACAGGAGCAAACTTCTCGAAGTGGAAGTTCAAATTCGAC
>SKSA01000326.1 GCA_007118195.1 Anaerobacillus sp.
AATCGAGAAGCTTTTCTTGAAATAACAGAATAATATCCCCAGGTAACAGATGCAATTATTAAGATGAAGATACCAAGTCCTTGATCCCCATACCCACCAACACCAGGAACACCGATAATCACAAATATCCCAACCGTTGCTAAAATCATCGATACTACTTGGGTTTTATTCATTTTTTCATTTAAGAGAAAAATCGCAAATAAAGATAAAAACAATGGAGAGAGCGTCGTAATTAACGACCCCATATGAGCAGATGTTAAATTCGTGCCGACGAATTGCGCAGCAATCGAGACGAAATAACCGACAAATCCAACTTGAACGAGTAAACTACGCTTTTCTTTTAAATATAACGGGATCCCTTTATAAAAACAAATGAGCCAGAGCACCACTGACGCCATAGCATAACGAATAAAAAGTAAAGTCATCGGTGGGATCGTATCAAATGTAAATTTTGAGATAACATATAATCCACCCCAAATCGCTGCTGCTAAGGATAAATAAAGCGGACCGAGAAATGATTTCACAATGTTCAATCCTCCTTTGCAAAGAATAAATTTCTATATATTTATGTTAACCGATAGGGGCTGAATTTTCTTATCTTAATTTAAGGTGAAATTTCTCCTTTTTAAATTTGTGATGAGGTTATTTGCTTTTTTATTGCAGCCAAGCGAAGGCTTATCTCTTCTTTTTTCGGTATTGTTGAGGCGTCATTTGTTCAAATTGTTGAAAAAGGCGCGTTAAAGATGACTGGAATTCATAACCAACGAGATTGGCAATCGAAAGTAATGATAAATCTGTTTCTAAAAGTAACTGCTTTGCTTTCGATAAGCGCAACGTTTGGATATATTTTTTAGGGCTCATTTGATATTTGTCTTTAAACCATTGCCCATAATAAGTGACTTGATAGTGTTCTAATGCTGCTAACGTTTCGATCTGGATGGGTTGGTCATAGTTTTCATGGATATATTGAATGGACCTTGGTAAGTTATTTTCAGCTAGGAGACGAGAAATATAATGCATTAAGTCCTGAATTCTACTGTTATTTCCCTTTAAGTCTATCTCGTTAAGTAATAAAGAGCGGACGGCTTGCCAATAATCATCTAATTGAATCATTTGTCCTTCTACATCTACGTTATTTTTATTAATTTTTGTTAAAAGAAAGTGAGGTATATCAAGAACAATAAATTCATTTCGATTTAATGAATAGTATGAATGTTCACAGTGAGGCGGTAAAAACAAGAGACGTTGATCATTTAAAGTGATTTGTTTATGTGTTGTTCCAATATGTAAGTCACCAACTAGAGGAAGCAAAAGCTGATAATAATCATGAACATGCTTGTTTTTTACATCCGTAAAAGATCTTCGTTCACAAATCGTTTTTTTTAATGTGTTCAAAAAACTCACCCCGCTTCTATTTTACTAGATGGGATTTAATTAATACATCTATTTATTTAATTATTCTCAAAAAACAGAAAGTTATAATTGGTACATGATTACCTAATCTCATAACTACTTATGACGCAGTTGTCTTTGTATGTTTTTTTAGTTTGCGTAGGTGCCTTCAAGAAAGTCGATCGAGTAAATTTTTTTCATTAAAAAAGAAGCCGTAACTTTGCTTCTTTTAGGCGTAAGGTATTTCATTAAGAGTTATCTTCATTTTTTTCTATAATACGTGCAATAATGGTAGCTATTTGAGCTCTTGTGATTACTGTATTCGTTGGAAAAAATATTTCGATACTATCTATTCATTATTACTACAAGTAGATTTACCCATAAAAAAACACGTGATGTCCTTGCCTAACATCTAGTATGTAAATGCAAACTACAAAATAGTATGCGAAAAAGCTTCATAACGAATTAAACAGTAGAACGGACACCCACGGCAAAGGTTATCGCGAAATGGTGCGAATATTAGAAGAGCGGGACCTTAAATCTACGTTTTCAAAACATCCTATTTTCCAAAAAGGAATTAACGGGATTTTTAGCGAATATTTATGTAAAGATAAATTACTTAGAACGGGTGATACTATTGACTTTTAAAGAGCATACAGCAACGTATATGCAAAAATTAAAGCTTAATAAACACGAAGCACTAGTTTACTATCGTGAAAATTTATTTGATGAAATCTGCGCGGCTTTTATTGAAAAAGTAAAAATGAAACAGGCGGAAGGGGAAATTTATGAGTACGATTACTTAATCGTTTCTGTCGGTTTCAATATTCATCCGCTCATTATGTGGATCAAAGCGTTCCAGCCAAAAGAAGTCTTTTTTATTTGTTCGAAGGAAACCGTTAGCAAAGTAGATGAGATTTGTACTTTTACAGGTTTAAGTCATACTCAATGTGATCATAAAGTGGTGACAAGAACGAACGGTATGGATGTTTATGAAGCTATTCATACATATTTAAGTGATCGTCGCATCATAGCTGATCAATCACTGAATAAAGTAGCGATTGATATTACTGGTGGTAAGAAAAGTATGGTTTCAGGCTGCACGCTCGCGGCCAACTTTTTAGGGATTGATCTACTTTACATTGATAATAACGGCAATTATTTAAAAGAAGAAAAGCCATTTCCAGGTCATGAGGAACCGATAAGGTTGGAGGACCCATTAGAGGCTTTTGGTGGAAAGGATTTAACGAAAGCGATTATTAAGTTTAATAGTGAAGATTTCGAGCAGGCGACCGAAATATTTTGTGAAATAAAAAACCGAGTGACAAATCCAAGACCTTATGAAGTGTATGAAAATTTAGCACAAGGCTATTTCCACCTCGAAGCAATGGAATTTGAACAAGCCTATAAAAATATTGAAGACGCGATTTACTGGGGACGGAAATTCGACTTATGGCGAATTCCTTTCGATGAGTTTGAAGCACAATTGAAAGCCATTGAACCTTTAAGAGAGCTTCATGATCAACCAGAAAGAAAAATTTTATCTGAACCAGTTCTTTACTGGCACTTATTTGGCTACTTTTATGAATTAACAAATCACTTTATTATAAGTAAAAAATACGATGCCGCCGCATTACTGACGTATCGCTCTTTAGAGTTAATTGTCCAGTATTTATTGCTTAAACATGATATTTTTCACTCGAATCCGAGCTACCGTCATTTAAAACAAAGAAATTTATTAGAGAAATTTAATGAAGTTTCACGTCAAGTCTATAAAAATCACCGTCGTGTAAATTTTCTACCTAGTAAAATAAGCTTAATGAACGGACTTATTTTATTAAAGGCGTTGGAAGAGCCAATGGTCGTCGGAGTTGATCTTATAACGATGAACGAACAAGCCAGCTTACGAAACAACAGTCGCTTTGCCCACGGCTTTGAGCTATTAAAAAAAGAGGATGTTTCACAATTTTTTGCTAGAGTAGAAGCAGTCAATAACTATATTTGGAACCATGAAAAACATAAGCTAAATATACAATCTGGTTTTGATGAGTTTTCTAAAGCATTTGCATTTTTGAACATACGTTTATAGTTTTAGAATATTAATACAAATTTCATATGAATTTTGAGGTGATTCTTTGAGTCAATTTATTGAGTATAAAACGAACGCGAAATTATTATTAGAAAAAAGTAAAACATCGTTAATTATTCCATTTGTTTTTGATCATTTATTTTATAGGTCCAACCAAAAGCTTCTTAAACATTGGGATGTGAGCTCTTACCCGAGCAGTAAAAACGAAGAAATAAGAGAAAAGAAAGAAATGCTGATACCTTCTTGGTTTACTCTACTATTTTTGTCGTTGTTTCAGCCATAGCAAGTATGTGGCAAATCATTTCTGATTATTTTTTATGGAAAGAAACAGCGTTATTTAACTTTCCAGCCGAATATGTTTTTGCAATTACATCTATTGCCTTTATTTTTCTTGGTTTAATAGGATATAGATATGTAAGAAACAAGTGGAAGGAAGATAGTCAATAGTTAAAAGGAGTACGATACTAATGCCAGACTACTTCAATT
>SKSA01000290.1 GCA_007118195.1 Anaerobacillus sp.
AAGTTAGTGGTCGTGACGATGGATGAACATCAAAAAGACGACCCTCACTTTGAGTTATGGCCAGTACATAATGTAGAAGGTACCGAAGGGCAAAAACTTTATGGGGAACTCAATGAATTTTACGAGCAAAATATCCCTCGAGAAAACTTATATTACGTTCCAAAAACGAACTACAATGCTTTTTTCAAAACGGATTTAGCTGACCTATTACGCTCTAATCAAGTCGAAAAAGTACATGTAGTTGGCGTTTGTACGGATATTTGCGATTTTTTAACAGTTGCTGGGGCTGATGCTGAAGGTTTCAAAACAGCAATTCATAAACGTGGCGTTGCAACTTTCACGGAGTTAAATGAAACTTTTATTAATCATATGAAGCTTTGTTTTCATACGGAAATCATTGAATAGAATAAGTAACAAGGCTCTCTCTTAAAGTTGGGAAAGGAAAGACCTGACTTTTACATGTTAGATGGTGACGTTGCATCGTCAAGATGGTTTTGTATGTATAAAGACTCTAAAAAAAGGTGATTGAAATTAAACAGTTGTTAAAGTCAAAAACGGTATGGATTAGTATTTTTTTAATTTTATTAGGTATTTCGATGCCTGCATGGCTAGGTCTTGATGTCGTCGGTTTAACGGATCTGATCGATGAATTAAGAGAAGATCATTCAGGAAATACCCTGATGTTATCAGCTTTTGCTTTAGTTTTGTTAAATACTATTAGAGCGATACCGCATTGGATAGGTGCGTTTATATTAGGGGACGAGCTTGGTAATCACTTTAATAAACCTTGGTTAAAGATAGTAATTCCAGTCCTAACGATTCCTAGTGTATATTTTATTATAAATTTATTTAGTCCATTTACTTACCATTTTGGTGGTCCAGCAATTAGCTTATTGATCTTTATTTTGTTGTTACAGACGTTTGGTAAGGGAAGGATTCGTCGAATTACAAAGTCTTTCGTTTTAGTGCAATTACTTTTTGGGCTTCAATGGCTTAATGCCGTTCCATTTTTAACACAATTTGGGTTTGGGCATGGACCTATATCGATGGAAATTAAAAATATGGCGTTAGAAATTAATTTTGAAGAAACTCTTAATTTGTATAGCGTTTTACTTTGCTTAATTTTTGTAATAAATGCAATAGTATTAGCTGTTTACCTGATCGTTTCAGAACAAAAATGGTTAATTAGACAAGAACTTAACCGTGCTAAATTAGATGCTGTTCAATCGCGTTCTGGAAGAGAAGCATTACACTTAGTTCACGATTTAAAAACACCACTAGCAAGTATCGAAGGGTTTAATTCGTTAATAAAGATAAAAACTGCGGATCCTAAATTGAAGGAGTATACTGAGTATATTGAAAATTCAATTTCTTCATTAAGTGATATGGTGTCAGAAATACTATATGAGGATCAAAAAAAATGGTGTACATTAGAAAGGTTAATTAATTATGTACGTGCCAATAAATTAGTTGACTCGAAAGTTGTTTGGGATTTTCAGTTAGAGGCGGACGGGAAGACTGAAATATATATTAATAAAATTAGGTTTACACGAGCGATCGTCAACTTAATTGACAATGCCTATGATGCAGTAAAAGAGAAAGAAGATGGGAAAATTTTAATTCGAACGTCTTTACATGAAGGATATGTATTTATTGAAATAAAGGACAATGGAGTAGGAATTTCTAAAAGAGGAATCGAAAAAATATGGGAACCAGGTTATAGTACTAAGGAAAGTTCTGGAATTGGTTTAACGTTTGTTCGCAATGTAGTAGCTGCTCATAATGCTCAATTAAATGTTCGTAGTGAAAAAGGAATTGGAACTACATTTTTAATAAAAATAAAAGGTAACCTACGGTGATGGTTACGTAATACAGTGGTAAAAGAATAGGGAGTGAATGAATTGAATATATTAATTGCTGATGATGATCCATCTCTACAATTTATGTTAAGTGAAGTTTGTACTCATGCTGATTGGTCTCCACTTATTGCTGAAAATGGTGAGAAAGCATTGAAACTATTTGAGGAATATGAACCGGATATTATTTTGCTCGACTATCATATGCCAGTTATGGATGGCTTACAAACAGTGAGAGAAATTCGAAAAAGAGATTTGAATATTCCTATCCTTATTTTAACAGTTGATGAAAGGCAAGAAATCGCTGATCGTTTTTTATTAGAAGGCGCTACTGATTTTGCGTTAAAACCGGTGAGGGCACCAGACATAATCTCTAGAATTCAACTTCATGTTCGTTTAGCTAAATTAACAAACAATCAAGAGGCTGAAGAAGAAGTTTTTATTGAAAAGGGGATAAGTAAATCAACTCTTTCACATATAACAAAATATCTACGTTCTCAAAGAGAACCAGCTTCTGTAAATGAAATATCTAAAGAAGTAGGGTTGGCTTATCCAACTGTATATCGTTATATTGCTTATCTTCTTGAATCAGGGAATGTCCTTCAAAAAATCAGTCATCAAAAAGTAGGAAGACCAAAAAAGTTGTATAAATGGCTTTCAAATTAAAAGAATGTTTTTATGAAATTCATTAAATTTTATAACGTTAATATAAATTAAAAATTTTATGGTGGTGAAAAAGAGTTTTGGGTGTCTCCAACTCTTTTTTTGTTTTCTAAAAATAAAAGCTTTATTTAACATATGAGAACACTTTAATCCATAAATGCTTTAAGGGTTATAGACCCCCACCTCAACGCGTAGCGTAGGTGGGAACTTTTAATCAGGTGGAGTCGAGACTCCATCTGATTTCTCGATGTTTCAGCTTGCTGAAACGAGTTCGCTTGGACATATATGGTTATTAACCTCCTTGTAGTTTTTTTCTTTTTTTTCTGTAGGAATTTCGACAAACGGTTTATATAATTAAAAAATAACTTTTTAGACAATTCTTAAATTTTATAATACTAAAACAAGATTAGACAAAGTTGATATAAGGAATTTTGAAGAAGGTTTTACTGGAAGGAGAAAAAAATGAGCAAATATCTAAATGAAGCTATGAAGATTAAAGATGAATTAATTAGTTGGAGAAGATATTTACATGAAAATCCGGAATTAGGCTTTGAAGAAGAAAATACTTCTGCCTTTGTCCAACAAAAACTGAGGGAAATGAAAGTTTCGTTTAAAGCCCCAGTAGCTAAAACAGGCGTTGTTGCTTTAATAGAAGGAAAAAATCCAGGTCCGACAGTAGCGTTAAGAGCCGATATGGACGCTTTGCCTATTCAAGACGAAAAGAAAGTTTCGTACGCATCAAAAGTATCAGGTAAGGGGCATATGTGTGGTCATGATGCTCATACTACTATGCTTTTAGGTGCTGCTAAAATTTTATCGGAAAATATACCAGAATACGGAAACATCAAACTAATATTTCAACCAGCAGAAGAAGGTTTAGGTGGAGCAAAAAGAATGGTTGAGGAAGGAGTTTTACAAGCGCCTAACGTAGAAGCAATTTTTGGTTTACACGTTTATGCAAAAGTCCCTACTGGAAAGATTACGGTTGCACCTAATGTGGCATGTGCCGCTGCTGATTTTTTTGAAGTTGAAATCGTAGGAAAAGGCGGCCACGGAGCACATCCTCATATGGCTGTTGATCCAATTACTATTTCTGCTCAAGTGATCTCTTCTTTGCAACATATCGTCAGTAGACAAGCTGATCCGTTATCACCCGCTGTGATAAGTATAGGAAAAATACATGGTGGAACAGCGGAGAATGTAATTCCTGGTTCAGTAAAATTTAACGGGACTGTGCGAACTTTAGATCCGCAACTTCGCAGTACGATGGAAGGAAAAATGAGAACGATTATTGAAGGGGTTGCGAGCTCCTTTGGTGCTAAAGCTCATTTTAACTATGAATATTTCGTCCCTTCCGTTATCAATGATGAAAATTTCCTTCCAATCCTAGAAGAAACTAGTGGAGAAATATTAGGGGATGGATCTTTC
>SKSA01000194.1 GCA_007118195.1 Anaerobacillus sp.
GTTGGTTAGTGGAAAGGGCGCGCACGTTTTATTACAGATTAGATGGTGGGGTAGTTACTTCAGCGTGACGGCTTTGAAAATATTTACAATGATGAAACCTTTCTTTAAAGAAGTCGTAAAAATATATAGACGCTATTGTGGGAGGAGGATTTGATGGAGAAAAAGGGTTGTATAAAATGTGGTGGGACAGAGGCGAAAACGAAGGAAATTGCTACAACAGGAACAGGCTTATCGAAAATGTTTGATATCCAACATAATAAATTCATTGTTGTATATTGCACAAACTGTGGCTACTCAGAACTTTATAATAGTGAGACATCAACCGCTTCTAATGTGATAGACTTCTTTTTTGGTTCATAACATGATAAAGCACAAACAACTTTTTAGAGAAAATAAGTTGTTTGTGCTTTTTTTAGGGAGTATACGGCCCGTGGACAAAATAGCAAAATGTTCGTGCCACTTGAACATATCGCAGATTGAAAACTTACACATAAAGTAAGTAATATGTGATAATATTGAGTTAAAATTTTCTTAGGGGAAGAGATCGGCACAGACCAATTAGCTTTTCATGATTTTCAGAAAAAGTATAATGAATATATTCATAGTCTAGTGAAAAATAAATTACAAAGCTATAGTTTTACTACAGGTGATGGTTCCAAAAGAGACGTTGAGTTTTTAGGAATTGAGGAATATCCAGCTTTCATCGTCTTCGATCATGAGGCAGTCGTTTTAAAAACATATGATCAAGAAGAGTTTCTTACATTTTTAGAGAACTATTAAAAGCGGGGGAGTTCTGGAAGTTTAGAAGTACCTTGTTCTTTTGGATTAGTATATAGGTGTCCACACCACGCGTACAAAATAACGATTTGTCCACGGGCGGTGTCAGACACCGGGAAAAGACGCCGAGAAAGGAAATGCAAATTGACAGCAGAACGTTTTTTTACGAGTAAATATGGAGTGTTTATTGCTGCGGTTTTGTGTACCGCACTTTGGGGAAGTGCTTTCCCAGTCATTAAATTAAGTTACGATGTGTTAAATATTGGGCAAGGTGATACATCTCAGCAAGTGTTATTTGCTGGCTATCGCTTTTTTCTAGCAGCTTTATTGATTTTTGCATTTATGCTAATGATGAAACGCAAAGTTCGTTACCAAAAAGGGACAATCAAGCCGCTCCTTTCGATCGGCTTCTTTCAGACCTTTTTTCAATACGTCCTATTTTATATCGGCCTAAGCTATAGTACCGGCATTCAAGGGGCGATCATCGCAGGAACGATATCGTTTTTTCAAATTATTTTAGCGCATTTTATGTATCAAGATGATAAAATTTCTGTGCGGAAGACGATTGGGCTTATTGTTGGCTTTACTGGAGTGGTCCTCGTTAATATAACGAGGGGAACGTTTGAATTCCAGTATGGTTTTGGGGAACTTTGTTTGACGGTAGCTATGATATCATGCGCGTACGGAAATATTCTGGCTCGAAATGGTGCACAAAAGATGAATGTTATTTATTTAACCGCTTATCAAATGCTCCTCGGTGGGGGCGCTTTATTGTTAGTTGGGGTCGTATTCGCGGGTTGGATGCCATTTCAGTTTACAGCATACTCTGTAGGTCTTTTATTGTATTTAGCTTTTTTATCCTCAGCAGGGTTTGTCATTTGGAATAATATCATGAAATATAACTTTGTTGGCCAAGTGTCAATGTTCTTATTTTTAATTCCAGTGTTTGGCGTCATTTTGTCATCGCTTCTGCTTGATGAAGTAATTCATGTTTTTGTGATTCTCGGTCTTCTATTTGTAGCAAGTGGAATAATTATCGTTAACCGAAAAAAGAAGCAGCCACTGACTAAGGTGAAATCAGCAAGCTAACAAAAACAATCGATAAGCTTGTAGCCTGTTGTTGCGCTGTGGAAAGTGCTTAACCGTTGTTAAACCGATAGAATAAAGCCCGGTGCATCGCATCTAAGAAAACAACGGGCTACATTTATCTTTCAAATATCAAGTTTTAATATAAACGATTGAATTTAACTCACTAAAGCATAGCTTCTTATAAACCTCTATCGGTCGCTTTTCTTTGTTTTTTATGCGAAACTAAATTAGGATAAAAACGTTTAAAACTTCATAAAATAAATGAAGAGCAATATTCAACGAAGGAGAAGCAATAGTTTTACAATATAATAGAAAGGTTTGATGCGAATGAAAAAAATAGCCGTTTTTTGTGGTGCTAGTGAAGGGTCTGACCCGTGTTATATGGAAGGAGCAAGAGCGCTTGGAAAGAAACTTGCGGAAGAGAAGATCGATTTAATTTACGGTGGTTCAAGAATGGGCTTAATGGGAGCTGTCGCTGATGCGGTCATCGAAGCTGGTGGTAATGCGATTGGAGTGATCCCGAAAAAACTTTTGACAATAGAGATTGCTCATGACAAATTAACGGAACTTCATGTTGTCGAAGGGATGCACGAAAGAAAAGCGATGATGGCAGAGCTCGCTGATAGTTTTATCGCTTTACCAGGTGGTGCTGGAACGCTAGAGGAATGGTTTGAAGTGTTAACTTGGTCGCAAATCGGCTACCATCAAAAGCCGTGCAGCCTGCTAAATATTAATAACTATTATACGCCTTTAATTGGCCTTTTTGATCATATGATTGAGCAAGGTTTTGTAAAAAAAGAATATAAACAACTAATCATCATGGAAGAAGAGCCTGACAAACTGATTGAAAAACTAAAAGCTTTGTAATTTAATGAATTTCATAATCATTATTTAACGCCACAAGAATAATTTTGGCAAAGATTTAGTCGAATATTTTAAAAAGTTATCCGGTAAACTACAAATTAGAAAGTGAAAAACTTTAATTTGAATAAGGTGGGATAACGATGACACAATCAAAGAGCCAAGAGGAAAGACAATTTAGAAAGCGTAAAGAAGCTCAAAACTCGCATGGTAAAGTTAAATCATTTAAACAGCTAGAAGCAGAAGCTAAAAAAGGTGAGGATTAGAGCTTTAAGTTTTAGCTATTTACAATGTAATAACCTATAAATAGTTGTAAAAGAACGCATGGATTATAAAAATTATGTCCATGCGCTTTTGTTATTTACATTGATTATTACATATAGAGACTAGCAAGAAAAATCCCAAATGAAGACGTTGCGTAAAACAAGTGTCATACCATATAGAAGCGTAATTGATGCCTCTAAGGTCTTAAAGTTAGTTTACGCATCACGGTGCCCATTAGTAGCTCACTTTTTTCAACTTTAAGGCCCGATGCTTCGATATTATTCATCGTCCTTCTGTTAATATTAGCGCCCCATAAACTAACTGTAATCGGATTGAATAGATCCATCCCGAAGCCAAGTATAGGATTTTCACTACGCATATGTTCAAGCATCAAAATTTTTCCTGAAGGTTTACAAACACGTTTTAATTCTTTAAACCCTTCGATGGGATCAGGGACCGAGCAAAACACACAAGTAGAAACAATGTAGTCAAATGTATCATCTTGAAACGGCAAGGCCTGAATATCCGCTTCTAGCAATTGAACTTCGTAACGGTATTGATGGTTTTCAACTTTTTTACGGGCTAGCTCGAGCATTCGGGGACTAAAGTCAATCCCTGTCAAAGATATTCCTTTAGGGTAAAAGGCAAGGTTTACACCTGTTCCAACCCCTACCTCTAAAACTTCACCACTAACTTGCTCCAGTAAATGGATCCGCCAAGTCTCTTTAACCATCTTGTCCATTCGGTCATAAATCCGAGAAATGCGATTATAGCGCTTTATGATTACATCATTGTGATTACTCATCAAAACCATCCCTTCAGTATAGTGTCATCAAAAAAGAGGACTTTCATGATAGTTTATAGAACTTATTTTGACGCTTTAATGATATGGATTACTGTTTATATCATCGAAACATATCGAGAGAACGAATTATTACAACATGAAATTCAAA
>SKSA01000267.1 GCA_007118195.1 Anaerobacillus sp.
CAATTGTGTCGCCATAAGGGGTTTGTATGTAAGTTTATGAAACGAAAGGAGGAAACCGATGTTTCAATTAGATTTAAGAAGTAGAGTGCCAATTTATGAGCAATTGGTGGAAAAACTGAAGGAGCTCATTATTCATGAAGTTGTTCAAGTTGATGAACAGCTTCCCTCTGTACGAGCGTTAGCGGCGCAGTTGACGATTAATCCAAATACGATCCAAAAAGCCTATCGCGAGTTAGAGCACCAAGGCTACATTTATTCGATCCCAGGAAAAGGAAAGTTCGTGGCCCCACAAGCGAATACGACAAATAACGAAAAGGTGAAAAAGATGAAAAAGGACTTAGTGAAACTCATATCTGAAGCGATGTATTTAGGCATGAAAAAAGAAGAAATTTTATCATTGATTACCTTAGCAGAAAAATCGGTGAAAGGAGGAGGAACGGATGATTCAAGTTCATAATGTAAAAAAAGAATTTGAGGATATTGAAGCGGTCAAAGGGCTTAATCTTAAAATCAAAAAAGGTTCGATTTATGGTTTGCTCGGTTCAAATGGAGCCGGAAAAACGACACTATTAAAAATGATCGGTGGTATTTATAAGCAGGATGCCGGCGATATTTTCATAGACGGAAAGCCTGTATTTGAGAATGTGGAACTGAAAAGTAAAATGATTGTACTCACTGATTCACTTTATTTTTTTCCACAATACACTGTGAGACAAATGGCGAATTTTTATAAAAGTATGTATCCACTGTGGAATGAAGAACGTTTTCAACAATTGAGTAAAGTATTTCCTATTAACGTTAATAAAAAGATCGACCGTATGTCAAAAGGGATGCAACGTCAAGTCGCTTTTTGGTTATCGTTATCTACAATGCCTGACTTAATCATTTTAGATGAACCTTTCGATGGATTAGATGCCGTGATGCGACAAAAAGTAAAAAATTTACTCGTTCAAGACGTTGCTGAGAGAGAATTAACGATTTTAATTTCATCCCACAATTTACGAGAAGTTGAGGACTTATGTGATCATATCGGCATTTTACATCACGGCGAAATGATGATTGAAAAAGAGTTAGACGATTTAAAAACGGACGTTCATAAAATACAAGTAGCTTTTAAAGGTGGAGTGGTGCCTGACGGTCTTTTAAAAGAGTTTGATATTTTGTATAAAGAAGAACGTGGCAGTGTCCATTTATATATCGTCAGAGGGGATGAAGAGGAAGTGTGTGCTCATATCGATTTTTTCATGCCTGTATTATTTGACGTCTTACCGTTGACGTTAGAGGAAATTTTCATATATGAAATGAGGGATGTCGGCTATGCGATTGAAAACGTTATTGTTTAATTCGGGTATATTTGTTCAAAACGTTCGTGCGGTCGGCTGGATTTTTATTGCTTACTTGTTATGTTTACTTTTTGCGGTGCCACTAAGAATTTTAATGGCAGCAAGTTCCCGTGAAGACTATCAGCGGATGTATGAATTTACTGGTGAAACGTTATTTAGATTTTCTTCAGGCTTTCAAATGATTTTAATGTTTACGGTTCCGGTGTTACTCGGTATTTTTATTTTTCGATATATGCAAGTGAAACTATCAGCAGATTATATTCATAGTTTGCCGTTGAAACGAGAGGCATTGTATCACCAAAATGTGATTTTTGGACTTGGGGTTTTAGTTATTCCTGTCTTCCTTACTGGATTTATATTGTTCATCTTAAGTGGATTTGTTAACGCACCGAATGTATTAAATGTAGGAACGATTGCAGCCTGGGTAGGAACGACAATTATTGTCATTGTGTTTGTATTTATGGCTACGGTTTTTGTGGCAATGTTTACAGGCATTTCTGTGTTCCAAGGGGTTTTAACGTATATTTTGCTCGTTTTCCCAGCGGGTGTTACGGTACTTTTTTTCATGAATGTAAATTACTTTTTACGTGGTTTCCCGGTAGATTATTATTTAGATCATCAAGTGGACCGTTGGTTACCGTTCGTTCGTGTCGGTGAACTGACACATTCTCCATTTTCCGGAAGTGATTTCTTCGGATTTTTGATAATTGCTATTGTGTTTTATTTGGTGGCTCTTTTTGTTTATCAGAGGAGAAAAGTAGAAATGGCATCGCAAGCAGTCGCTTTTCGTGCATTACGTCCAGTGTTTTTATACGGAGTAACGGTTTGCGCGATGCTTTTAGGTGGAATGTACTTTGGGCAGACGCAAGGCACTTTTGGTTGGCGCTTGTTTGGGTATATTGTTGCATCATTGATCGGGTACGTCGTTGCGCAAATGATTTTGGAAAAAACGTGGCGAGTGTTAGGGAAATGGAAAGGTTACGGAGTTTTTATAGTTGCGATGGCCATTCTTGCTTTACTGATTAAGTTTGATGTTACTGGATATGAAAATCGAGTTCCTGTAGCTGAAAATGTTGAGCGAGTTTATTTCAGTGATTCAGCTCATTGGTTAAGTCCTCGAAGGCAATTATTCGAACATGAAGATTTTTATAATCAACAACATTTTTATGAAGATCGAGAAACCATTGAAAGAATAATCAATCTTCATGAAGAGGTTGTTAGTGGTGATCGGTTTTATGACCAAAATAGAAGATTTTATCGACAGGCGGTTTTTTACTATGAATTAACGAATGGAAGAAAGCTCGTCCGTGCCTTTCCAGTTCGTGTAGAATTTTACAACAACCCAAATGAAATTATGGCACAGGTAATGGAGTCACAAGAATATAAATATAATCATTTTCCGGTGCTGAGGCTCGAGGATACAGATAAAGTCAACCATATTAGAATTTCTTCGTATCGGGGTGGACAACGAGAAATCATTATAACTGATGCTACGGAGATTAAGGAATTTCATCAACTGTTGCAAGAAGATATTAAAGCTATGAACCACGATGAGTTCAACGATGGCAAGTCTTGGGCGTGGATTGAATATTCGCTGATAAGTGACGGCAGGAGAAATTATTTGAATGCTGACTGGAAAAAGTCTTATAAAAAAATCGAAGCGTGGCTAGAAGCGCGAGATTTAGCTAGACAAGCGAGATTTACCGCCGAAGATATAGCTTTTGCGATCATTGGTAAAAGGGAAGTGGAAGAGGGTATCGTTGATATGAGGGTGGTAGAAGTTGATGAGGATTTTAAAGAGAGGGAGGGAACGATCCGGATCGAGGAAGTTGAGCAGTTAACAGTGCTGTTAGATCAGTCAACTCGGAGTGATGAAGGTGAATACATCATTGCCTATTATTACAATGATGAATTAACACGTCCACACTTCGAATCGATATCAGCCGACCGTGCCCCAGAGTTCATTTTAGAACAATTAAATTAAAGGCAATGGAATTTAACATAGCTTTTTGTAAATATTTTACAATGATGAAACCATTATTTAAAGAGTTCGTATATATATAGATATATTTATGAAGTGGGGGATTTGATGGAGAAAAAGGGTTGTATAAAATGTGGTGGGACAGAGGCGAAAACGAAGGAAATTGCTACAACAGGAACAGGTTTATCGAAAATGTTTGATATCCAACATAATAAATTTATTGTTGTGTATTGCACCAATTGTGGCTACTCTGAACTTTATAATAGTGAGACATCAACCGCTTCTAATGTGATAGACTTCTTTTTTGGTTCATAACAATGATAAGGCACAAACAACTTTTTAGAGAAAATAGTTGTGTGTGCTTTTTTATGGTGATTGGTGTCTGACACCGCTCGTGGACAAATTAGCAAAATGTCCATATGTGGTGGACACTATAACGATGCTGAAAACATCCACCTAAGCGCCAAGATGTATGATAGTATGGAGTAGAAATTTAAATTATGATTTTTAGTGTGAGAACGGTTAGGAGTGGCTGGTCACTATGAAAAAACTATTAATCTTATTTAGTTTTGTTTTTATGATTATAGGTTGTTCGACAGAAGAAGTGATTA
>SKSA01000041.1 GCA_007118195.1 Anaerobacillus sp.
ATAAGATTTTGACGACTGAGATTCACGAACGAGCCTCTAAAATTCGATAGAAGTTTACAGCGAAGTGAGAGAACTCAGTCGTCAATTTTCATGGTTGATGGTGACGGAATGCCGTCATGAGGTTTTTGTATGAAAAAAGGCGGATGATTTCGTGAACGATGCTCCTGCGTCTGCTAGTAACGCTTCGTAGCGGGCTTCCTCGTCGCAAAGCTACATGAAGCTTTTGCTTCGATGTAGCTCAAGGTGTAATCGAAGTCAGTTACTTACCTCAGAGATTCGAGAGAAGGTCAAAGCGAAGAGAAGGAAATCATTCGCCTTTTTCCTATTTGATGGTGACGATTAATCGCCATGACGGTTTTGTATATAAATACATTTATGCTGGCCGAGTTTTTCGAGCGAGCCTCTAAAATTCGTTAGAAGTTTACAGCGAAGCGAGAGAACTTGGCCAGCATTTACATTCTAGATGGTGACGATTAATCGTCATGACGATTTTGTATGAAAAAGAAAGGCGCCGACATTTTTACATATTTTTAAATGTACTAAATGTGTCACAAAAAAAAACTGAAAAATAGCGTATAGTTAAATAAAATGAAAAGAGGAAGTTGCATTTTAAAATTAATGTAACATCTCTTTGGTATACGAAGTCTACTTAGTTTTATGAAGTTTTCAATTCGTTTTAGTTCAAGTAGGAAAGGGGGTACACATGGACATATTTTCATTCACTAAATATAGTACTCTTTCAGTTTTAAAAGGTATTTTTGTAGCACTTATTACTTTAGTTGGCGCATTTATAGGCCGGATAACCGTCCTAGTAATCGGTTTTAATACTCCCAATACGCCTACCTTTTTTGAACATTTCACAAGTGTTCTTTTCTTTTTAATCATTACTGTAATAATTTCTGTCTTAATAGGTGAATTATTTTTAATGTTAAATCAAGGTTTTAAAGAGAGGTTTATCTCTATTTTTATGTATCATTTCTTCTTTATCTTTTTACTAAGAATTGGAGATGGGATTTTTTCAAACACAAATACCGGGTTTTCTTATGAGGTAATTAGTTATATTTTTCCATCATTCGTATTTGCCTTTTTAGTAGCTCTATTATGGCGTCCTAAAGGTGAACTAACTTCAATTTTCAAAAAAGCAGAGGAGTATTTTAAGTTTAGAAGCAAAAAAGGTTGGCTGATTCGCTTTTTGATCGGTTGGTTGAGTTTTATTCCGATCTATTATTTTACGAATTGGTTAATAACTCCTTTTATTCAACCTTATTATTCTGATTTAGGAGATGGAGTATTAATTAACGTTAACATTTATACAACAACCTTTATAAAATTGTGTTTAAGTGCCTTGTTTGTAGCAGTTTTAATGCCGATTTTTATTTTATGGCAGCGATCAAAAACATCACTATTATTCTGGATAGGATTTCCTATTTTTGTGCAAGCGGCCGTTTATTCTTCACTTGTCCAACTTTGGTTTCCATCTGGAATTAGGTTTCCATACCTAATTCAATACACCGTTATTACTTATCTGATGGCAATAATTTTTGTTCAACTGTTTTTCGTACCTGATGAAAACGAAATTATAGATGACCATTTTAAGTGGATGTATTAAGACAAAGCTGCGTCACAGACGCAGCTTTTTGTATTGGTCGATACAACTCTTCTTTAATTCTTGTTTGACAACTTTGTCACATTTTCAATGAAGGATGGAAAACCGGTTATAAACGAAGAAAGTTGTAACGGCTGTGGTCATAATTACCTGAATTGAGCCATATAGAACTTAATGGCGATAAAATTGAATTATGAAATTCATTAATTTATCGTTAATTTAAGCTTTCGCAACCTAAAGCGCTATGGTATGGTTACATTGATACTTTTTAAAATTATGGAGTTGGAGATATGCTTGAAACAAGTTTTGTAAATGATCAACCGTTAAAAGTTTTGAAAAAATACTTTGGTTATAGTAGCTTTCGTAAAAATCAACAAGAACTTATATCTACAATATTAGAAGGAAATGACACGGTTTGTATTATGCCAACTGGTGGTGGGAAATCGATTTGCTATCAAGTTCCAGCAATGATTTTTGAGGGAATTACTGTAGTAATTAGCCCGCTGATTTCCTTAATGAAAGATCAAGTTGATACATTAAATAGCATTGGAATTCCAGCAGTTTACTTAAATAGTACGGTTTCACAAAGGGATCAAGAGCAGATAAGTGCTGAATTAAAACAAGGTGCTTATAAACTCATGTATGTCGCTCCTGAACGTTTAGAATCTAGTTCATTTATAAATTTTCTTCAACAGTTACCGATTGACTTTATTGCGATCGATGAAGCACATTGTATTTCACAGTGGGGACATGATTTTCGACCGAGTTATGCTAAAATCGGTCAATTAATACAGCAGTTTTCTCCACGGCCCGTTATAGCTGCACTTACAGCGACGGCGACAAAACAGGTAGCCCAAGATATAGAAGAAGGACTTAAGCTTAAGTCTCCCTCATCGTTCATTTCAGGATATGAACGAGAAAATTTAGCATTATCAGTAGTGAAAACTGGAAACAAGCGGAAATATTTACTCGACTTTATTCAACGTTACAGTGGCGAAAGTGGCATTATTTATACAGCGACGCGAAAAGATGTTGAAGAGTTACACAACTTTTTACAAAAAAACGAAATATCGTCAGCAACGTACCATGGAGGAATGTCAGAGTCGGCACGCGCAGAAAATCAAGAAAATTTTATTTTTGATAATGAAAAAATTATCATTGCGACCAACGCTTTTGGAATGGGGATCGACAAATCCAATGTTCGCTATGTGCTCCATTATCAACTTCCGAAAAGTATGGAGGCGTATTATCAAGAAGCGGGTAGAGCCGGCAGAGATGGAGAAAATAGTGATTGTGTTTTATTGTACACTAGTAAAGACGTGCAAACACAAAAATTTTTAATAGAACAATCTGCATCTAATATCGATCGTAAAAGCCGTGAATACAGTAAACTTCAAGCGATGGTTGATTATTGTCATACGACAAAATGTTTACAAAAATTTATTGTTAATTACTTCGGTGATCCAGCAAATATTGAGTGTGAAAAATGTTCTAACTGTAAATCAGATCTAGAAGAAATAGATGTCACTTTAGAAGCACAAAAAATATTTAGTTGTATTGCACGAATGAAAGAGCGATTTGGAGTTACATTAGTAGCCCAAGTTTTAAAAGGGTCCAACAATAAAAGAATTAAGGAACTCGGGCTAAAACAGTTGACCACCTATGGATTAATGAAAGAAAAAACAGAAAAAGAAATTGCTGAGCTCATCCAACTTTTTATTGCAGAAGGTTACTTAGGGTTGACTACTGGTCAATATCCTACAGTTCGCTTAACTGAAAGAGCGCTTGCTGTGTTAAAAAGTGGAGAAAAAGTATTTCAAAAAGTGAAACCAGTCAAAAAAGAAGAGCCGATTCACTCTGAACTTTTTGAGGAGCTTCGCCTATTGCGTAAACGGCTTGCCGATAACGAAAACTTACCTCCATATATTATTTTTTCAGATGCCACCTTAAAAGAGATGTGTAAGTATTATCCGAAGACGAAAGCAAACATGCTCCAAATAAAAGGTGTAGGGGAGATGAAGTTTGAGAAATATGGGGAAGAGTTTTTAAAAGCAATCGTCTCCTTTACGGAAGAAAATCAAATTCCAGATTCGGTTCAACAAGCTAATGAAAAACCTGAGAAAACAGATGAAGATCCTAGTTATTTGGCATCAGTAAAAATGTTTAGTGATGGTAAAGAGATTAACGAAATCGTTTTTCAACGTGGACTAAAACAAACGACGGTTGAACAACATCTTGTGCAAGGAGCGATGGATGGTTTAGACCTAGATTGGGATAGGGTGATCCCTGCTTCCTATCGAGAATTAATTGTTAAAAAACATGAGGAAA
>SKSA01000265.1 GCA_007118195.1 Anaerobacillus sp.
ATTTACACACAAATAGAAAAAGACCACCCCTTTATTCAGGAATAGTCTCGTAAAAAGTCAGTTTCTCTCTAAATTAAGCCCTGGGTTTCCGTTTAATGTGTAGCCTGTGAATTGTTTTTTTTCTAACTGAACGAATGCAGCAGCACCAATCATCGCCGCATTATCTGTGCATAAGTATAAGGGTGGGATGATGAGTTCAATATCTAACTTGGCAAATTGTTCTGTCATTTTTTCTCTTAGCCCTTTATTAGCGGCTACCCCTCCCGCTACTAAAAATTGCTTCACATCATATTCTATTGCTGCCCTTTTTGACTTTTCCACAAGTACTTCAATAACACTTTCTTGGAAACTCGCCGCAAGGTCTTCGTTGGAAATTTCCATTCCTTTTTGCTTTGCATTATGTAAAGTGTTAATAACTGCTGATTTTAAGCCACTAAAACTAAAATCATAAGAGTCCTGTTCTAGCCACGCTCTTGGTAAATCAATAGTGGCTGTGCCCTCTGTTGCTAACCGGTCAATATGAGGACCGCCTGGATAAGGTAAATTTAACGTCCTTGCAACTTTATCGTATGCTTCTCCGACAGCATCATCTCTCGTTTCACCGACCACTTCGAAGTTTCCATGTTCTTTCATATAAACAAGCTCAGTATGTCCACCAGAAACGACAAGTGTCATTAATGGAAACTTAAGATCGGTTATAAGTTGATTGGCGTATATATGACCTGCGATGTGATGAACACCAATTAAAGGTAAGTCATGGGCAAACGCCAAAGCTTTGGCTGCATTAACACCAATTAAAAGTGCCCCTACAAGTCCAGGTCCTTCTGTAACAGCAATGGCTGATAAATCGCTAAACGTAACGTTAGCTTCATTCATTGCTTCTTCAATAATAACCGTTATTTGCTCAACATGATGCCTTGATGCGATTTCAGGTACGACCCCACCAAATCGTTTATGACTTTCAATTTGCGAGGCAACTATATTTGATAAAATTTCATTACCATTTTTTATAACAGCTGCAGCTGTCTCGTCACAACTCGTTTCTATCGCTAAAATTAATTTATCATCATCCATTATAATCCCACCCACATGACAAGAGCATTCTCTTGATTATCAGTATAATAATTTTTCCTAATTCCACCGGAGTTAAATCCTAGTTTTTTATAAAGCTTTTGTGCTATATGATTAGAAACCCGCACTTCTAACGTCATTTTAATCGCGCCTAAAGACCGCGATACATCCATTGCATGAACTAATAATGTTTCACCAAGTTTTTTACCACGATAATTATTGTGGATCGCAATATTCGTAATATGGGCTTCATCAACGATGATCCACAACCCGCAATAACCAATGACCTCTCCGTTACACTGTAAAACGAGATAATGAGCAAACTTATTATTGATAAGTTCATTGACAAAGGCAGTACGGCTCCAAGGTATTGCAAAACAATTATGCTCAACATTCAATACGTCATCTATATCATCTTCTACCATATACCTGATCATAAAATTATCTTCCATAAACAACTACCTTATCTACAGCTTATTTTTTCTGATTAGCTAACCAATTCGCCTCAGCTTCTGCTAAACGAATGTAATTAGGTATAAATGAATGAATATCTTTTGCGGGCTCCATACTAATACCTAGTCTTGCTAACTCACTAGGGCGCGGATTATGATCACTCATTTGGCCGAACTTCACTCTGTCACCTAGTTTTTCTATGATGACTTCTTTATGAATGGCAATATCGTTTCCTAAAAAAAGCACGTTTTCATACTGACTTTTTAAATGAGTAGACCAATCTTCCAAGAGGCAAATTTGATCGCGGGCGATATTCGTTAGTTCACCATTAACTTCTCTGTAAAGCCCAGTATATACTTGCCCTCTTCTCGCATCAAAAATGGGAGAAACAACTCCGTTAAAATAACGACCATTTTGTGCTAACACTTCTATACTCGATACACCGACGAGAGGAATACCTAGCGTCGATGCTAATGTTTTGGCAGTCGTCACTCCAATCCTTACTCCAGTATAAGATCCAGGACCATGAGCAACAATAATTCGCTCTAATTGTTGAGGACGAACACCGGCATCCTTCATTAATTCATCAATCGCTGGCATTAAACGAATCGAGTGATTTTTTTTCAAGTTTGTAATCACTTCTCCTAATACTTGATCTCCATCTACTAAAGAAACACCCATAACAAAAGAAGAAGTATCGATCGCTAAAGCTTTCATTTATTTATTAGCTCCTTACATATTAAATTGTACCGTTCCCCATGTGGAGTAAATACTACTTTCCGATGGCGATCACCTTCATGAAAAATTGCAATCGCTAGACGCTCACTTGGAAGTTGATCTTCAATAAGGCTTGCCCACTCAACAACCGTTACACCTTCCCCATAAAAATATTCATCAAATCCTAAATCCTCTTCGCTGTTACCGACGCGATAAACGTCCATATGGTAGAGCGGTAGGCGACCTTTATATTCTTTAATAATCGTAAATGTTGGACTATTAACCGTTCGTTTAACCTCTAAGCCTCTTGCTAAACCTTTCGTGAAATGGGTTTTCCCTGCTCCTAAATCGCCTTCTAGCGTTATAACAGCCCCGGCTTTTATAGCTTCACCTAAACGCTCTGCAAGTTGCATCGTTTCTTCTGGAGATGTTGTATGTATTGTATAGTTATCCATTTAATTCACCTTTTATTTAAAATGATTAAAGCCTTTTTTAGGCAACTGTTCTTTTTGATTGTTCATCGTTATGTACACATTCGCTTCCCCAGAAGTTACTTCACCTATAATTGTGAGCTTTATTCCTTTTTGATTAAACGTTTGATTAATTTTAGGGTAAGCTGCTTTCGGCATCGTTCCAACTAATTGATAATCTTCACCACCAAAAAGACTCCACTTTCTTTGCTGTTCTTCTGAATAGGTTTGAATAAAGGGACTTCGCGGGACTTTTTCATAATCAATCGTTAATACGACATTACTCGCTTCAGCGATTTCATTTGCCTCGCTTGCAAGACCGTCACTAATATCATTTAACGAAATTCTTTCCTCACTTTTCGCTAAAATATGCCCCGCTTCTACTTGTGGCTTGGGAAGTTGATGAGCGTGTAAAAGCTTTTCTTCGTTCTCAGTATAAGTAGAATGATGATGGCCATATTTTAATAATAAGTCTAACCCAGCAGCAGAAGCACCTACTTCGCCAATAACAAAAACATAGTCATCTTCCCGAGCTTGACTTCTATATAAGCTTTTGCCTTTTTCAATTCTACCACATACCGTCACGGTTACGACTAGGCCTCGCTTCGAGGAAACTGTATCTCCACCAATTAAGTCGATTGAATAGTCATTTCCTAGCTTAGTCATGCCAGAATATAGTTGATTTAAATCTTCTTCAGTCCAATCCGTTGGCACTGCTATAGAAACAAGATAATATGTAGGAAGCCCCCCCATCGCAGCAATATCACTAATATTTACAGCAAGCGCTTTATAACCTACCATAAAAGGGGTCATCGTTTGTTTCGTAAAATGTATACCTTCTACCATTGTATCCATACATATCAACTCATCAAACCTACTGTTGCCCTCAAAAACGGCAGAATCATCACCAATCCCTTTTTTTAACGATGATTGATATATTGTTTTCGGTTTAATTTTATTAATAAAATCAAATTCGTCTTTTAACAAAATAAATCCCACCATTTTTTTATTAAAAAACCTTAGGATTTTCTTATCCTAAGGCAATTCATATAGTAGTTTATCTTATTTTTAACAAAAAACCTAGTATTAGCAAAAATCAATTAAAAAAAGCACAAGATACTTAATCCTGTGTCATTGATTTTAGTTTAATATTCAAAAATATTTTATTGAATTACCTAGTAGTTTGCTCCTGCGATTACTCGTCGCA
>SKSA01000363.1 GCA_007118195.1 Anaerobacillus sp.
GGAGGAATTTACATGATAACTAAAACAAATTCTATTATTGAAACGACTGAAAAATATGGGGCGAAAAACTATCATCCATTACCTATTGTTATTTCAAAGGCCAAAGGTGTTTGGGTAGAGGATCCAGAAGGTAATCAATATATCGATATGTTGAGTGCATATTCTGCGGTGAATCAAGGACATTGCCATCCAAGAATTATTCAAGCACTGAAAGATCAAGCCGATCGAATTACTTTAACATCACGAGCATTTCATAATGACCAATTAGCTCCTTTTTATGAGAGAGTTTCAAAATTAACAGGAAAAGAAATGCTTCTACCGATGAACACAGGGGCTGAAGCAGTTGAAACAGCTGTAAAGGCTGTTCGTCGTTGGGCTTACGACGTAAAAGGTGTTCCTGCGGATCAAGCAGAAATTATTGTTTGTGCAGATAATTTTCACGGACGTACAATGACAGCGGTATCCCTTTCTTCTAATGACGAATATAAGCGAGGCTTTGGTCCAATGCTTCCAGGAATTAAAGTCATTCCTTATGGTGACTTAGAAGCGTTAGCAAATGCGATTTCACCGAATACGGCTGCATTTATGCTAGAACCAATTCAAGGTGAAGCAGGTATTATCATCCCGCCAGAAGGGTTCTTAAAAGCGGCGCATGAATTATGTAAGAAAGAAAATGTGTTATTGGTGGCTGATGAAATTCAATCAGGTTTAGGAAGAACAGGAAAAATGTTTGCTTGTGATTGGGAAGACGTCGTTCCTGATATGTATATTTTAGGAAAAGCATTAGGTGGAGGAGTAATGCCGATTTCTGTTATTGCTGCTAATAGTGATATTCTTGGTGTATTTGAACCAGGGTCACATGGATCAACTTTCGGAGGGAACCCACTTGCTTGCGCAGTGTCTATTGCTGCTTTAGATGTAATCGTTGAAGAGAACCTAGTAGAGAGATCATTAGAACTAGGAAGTTATTTTCAACAGAGACTTAAAGAGATTGATAATCCGATCATCCAGGAAGTTCGTGGTAGGGGATTATTCATCGGTGTTGAACTGAATGTTCCAGCAAGAAATTATTGTGAACAATTAAAACAAGTAGGACTGTTGTGTAAGGAAACTCATGTGAATGTTATTCGCTTTGCGCCGCCGTTAGTCATGTCAAAAGAAGATTTAGATTGGGCGATCGAACGAATTCAACAAGTGCTAAATAAGTAATGGTCTGGTGTTAATTAACATAAAATGAGGTGGATGAAATGACAGCAGTAACTATTAAACAAGCAAACTCAAATCAAGAAAAAGAAGCAAGTTTACTAGATTCAACGCAAGCGGTCATTAAAGAAGCATTGAATAAATTAGGGTATTCTAATGAAATGTTTGAATTATTAAGAGAGCCTCTCAGAATGTTAACAGTAAGAATTCCAGTACGTATGGATGACGGTAACGTTAAAGTGTTTACTGGTTACCGCGCACAGCACTGTGATGCTGTAGGCCCAACGAAGGGGGGGGTTCGCTTCCATCCGGATGTTAATGCAGAAGAAGTGACCGCTTTATCGATCTGGATGAGCTTAAAATGTGGGATCGTTGATCTTCCATATGGTGGCGGTAAAGGTGGTATCGTTTGTGATCCACGCGAGATGTCTTTTGCTGAAGTTGAACGATTAAGCCGTGGCTATGTTCGTGCAATTAGCCAGCTAGTTGGACCTACAAAAGACATTCCAGCACCAGATGTTTTTACAAACTCGCAAATTATGGGGTGGATGATGGATGAATACAGCCGAATTCGTGAGTTTGACTCGCCTGGCTTTATTACAGGTAAACCACTCGTTCTTGGTGGATCACACGGTCGTGAAACTGCAACTGCTCGTGGCGTCGTTCACTGCATTGAAGAAGCGGCAAAACGTAAAAACATCGACTTAACAGGAGCAAAAGTGGTTGTTCAAGGCTTCGGGAATGCCGGTAGTTATTTAGCAAAATTCATGCATGACGCTGGTGCGATCGTTATTGGAATTTCAGATGCGTATGGCGCTCTTTATAAAGAAGAAGGACTTGATATTGAATATCTTCTTGATCGCCGCGATTCTTTTGGGACAGTAACGAAGTTATTTAACAACACCATTACAAACGAAGAACTTTTACAACTTCCTTGCGATATTCTCGTTCCAGCTGCGATTTCTAATCAAATTACGGTTGGTAACGCTCATGATATAAGGGCAAAAGTCGTTGTCGAAGCTGCTAACGGTCCGACCACTCTTGAAGCAACGAAAATACTAACAGAGCGAGGTATTTTATTAGTACCTGACGTGTTAGCGAGTTCTGGCGGGGTAACGGTATCGTACTTTGAATGGGTACAAAATAACTTAGGTTATTATTGGTCTGAAGAAGAGGTTGCGACGAAGCTTCATCAAAGGATTGTAAAATCGTTTAGCGATATTTACAACACCGCTCAAACTCATAAGGTAGATATGCGCTTAGCTGCATACATGGTCGGTGTCCGCAAAATGGCAGAAGCTTCGCGGTTTCGTGGGTGGGTTTAAATTGATTACATTTCAAAAACTAAACCGAAATTAATTGAAGAAGCAGTATTTTTTTAGGATCATCTTAGAAAAAGAAATCTTAAATCTTACTTAAAAAATGCCAGTATTCTAGCCAATATTAGAATACTGGTTTATTTTTTTACGTTCAGAAAATATAGGTTTATTTGTTAAGAAAAGACCTTCTTTCTTAATAATCCCCTTTATAGTTATCATGCAGAAAAAGGAGGGCTAAGCTCTTCTGGCTATTGTAAACACCACCTTCCTCATGATCGGAGTCATTCGGAATTTGATAAAAATGTTGGGCGAATTTATTGCGAACAACCTTGTAAAAATAAGCGATCGGCTTTTTGACGGTTGCTTTTTTGAGTTTTCGGATCGTTTGTTTAAAGGCTTGAATCGCGGTATGTAATACGAAGTTGAGGTCTTTTTCGTACAAGTAATGGTAAGCCGCTAAATAGGCCATGCGCCAGTATTCTTCAATCGTTTCACAGTTGTTATAAAAAGCTTTGACGAGGTTCACAAATGGCTTAGGTACTTGATCACTTGTGTAGGTATAGTCTAACACCATCTCTGTTGGAGATGATTGTAGCTGGAAGGTTTCGTAATCACTATTATTTTTGAGTTGCTCGTCATTACGATTCTTTTCATCTTTTATTTTTTTAGTTTTTAATATATTAGTTTTTTGGTGGTTCATTTTTTCCCTACAAGGTGGTTCAGCTTGAGCTGGTGGGTGAATGTTAGTTGGTTGGACGAGCGCTTTTTTTTGAATTTTTTCTTCAATATTTGACGATCCTTGGTAGCGCATAAATACATATAAATTACTAGATTGTCCGCCGCTAGCACGTTTTAATTCATGAGCGGCAAGTAAGCCGATTTTTTTGGCTTTGCTGACCATGCGCTTCCATGTGGAACGAGAAATGCCGTTGCCGTTGTATTGTTTGTGGATTTCTTTTAGTGCTGTGGCGATTTTTACATTTGCAACACCAACTACTTTCACGGCATAACGAGTAAGTTGCGTAAGCCCGATCAGTTCACTTTTCGTAAACTCGCTTTGATAGTTTTGAAGCCAAAGAGCGATATGGTGATTAAAATCCTCCACCGTTTCAAACTGTGAAAACTTTGCAAATTGTTCGATTTGTCCATTTTTGATCATATTGAACTACCCCCTCATTCTATAAATACAGTGAAATGAGTAAAAGGGGGACAAGATTTTCAAAAAAAAAGATTAATTTTTTATCGAACAAGAAGACTCGAAAAGTAGAGCGTTTAATTTAATCCTTAAATGTTTTAAGGGTTATAGACCCCCACCTCAACGCGTAGCGTAGGTGGGAACTTTTAATCAGGTGGAGTCGAGACTCCATCTGATTTCTCGATGTTTCAGCTTGCTGA
>SKSA01000125.1 GCA_007118195.1 Anaerobacillus sp.
CAAGTTTAAAAGGAGCTACTTCAACAGCGCCGATATTTTCTAGAAATTGTTGATGAACTTCTAATGATTGTGTAATGGGCATCTCTTTTTGCAGGTTTGCTAACATATTTTTGATATCGTTAGGTTGATTTTGCAAAAGAGCGTTAAAGCCTACGATCATTTTTTGATCAGAGTTAAGTAGTTTAGTAAAATAAGCATTTGTTAAAGCCGTTGAAAAGTCTTGTAATGAAGAGTTTTCGACTGCTTTATTCGCAAACGAATAGTTTGCCGGAAGTAGTGCTAAAAGAGACGGTGGTGCACTATCTTGCCATTGCTGAAATGGAAAATGCCTAATTTCCCATTCTCCATTTTGGTTTGGGATGATGCCCCCTTGTTTAATCTCTTTTAAAAGTGCTTTTATGAGTTCTTGTATAAACTGAAAGTCATCTGCTAATTTCCATTCTGACGTATTTGGTATTTGTAAAATCGCTGGAATGTATTGGTCAAGCTCATGAATTGAAATTTCTAAACCGCTAATTGGGAATAGATGATTTTCGTATGTTGCAGGGACGTGATAAACGGGTACATTCCCAGCCTCACTATAAAATAGACGATTTTTTAGCGGAACTTGAATGTGACATTCAGATGTTTCGATGAAAGTCCCGTAAAAAGAAGCTTTATGGTTTCGAAATAATGCCAACTTTAACTCGAAAGGTGAATATAGAAAGGGATATTTAAAAGGTTCAATATCTACATATTTTTTATGCTTTTTTTGTTCACCCCAAATAAAAATGCTATATCCTAACCTTTTTTTCAATAGACCGCAATGAACGATGACGGGGTTTGGGTTGTAACTATTCATCAATTTTTTTCAGCTCCTGAATAAACGCCCGAAAAGTTTTAAACCTTTGTTTTAGACCAAATAGATAAGAGGCAAATGTATGTTGTTCATTTAACTTTTGATAAATGACTTTTAATTGCTCAATATACTGAGCAGCTTCTTCATAGTGAATTCGCGATTTTTTTTGAACTAATCTTTCTACCACTTGATGTAAAAAAGGTAATAAAAGTTCTGGTTGTTTTTTCATTATGTTCGTCATAAGTTTTTCGATTTCCGGTGATAGCATTGTTACATCTTTTTTATGAGTTAAAAGTGACTGAATGCCTTCTTCAAAAAGTTCTTCTTCCGTAACTATTTGATAATATGTCGCCTCTGTTTGTGGGCGATATAAATCAGCTTGTAGTTTTGGAATAATATAACTTAAAACGGTTTGTTTTTCATCTTTGTTACACTTATGGATCCTTGACATATAGGTTAAGAATGAAGGTTGATTAAGCCAATTTTTCCAAACCACTGTTATTTTCTCTTCGTCTGACCCTGTTTCAATTAACATTTCTTCATAAAGATTTCCGAGAGTAGACCCTAGTTTGGGCTTATCAAAAGGGAAAAATATTTCAAACCAATGTTTCATCATCATAAATTCATTTTTTTGTTCCATGATAAAAAAATGATCGATCAGTTCACTGTGATGTAAATTAGGTTGAAGGTCTTTTAATAATGCTAATGAGCGTACACCGTCATTTGCTTGTAAATATAATAGGCTTGCAAGTTTAATGAAGAATGGGTCTTGATTTTTGTTACTTTTCAGCAACTCTTCGGCATGTGTTATTAATATATGTTCCCGCTCCTCACAAAGAAGCCATGTTGTCGTTATTTTTTCAACAGGCGAACCTTGTAGTCCATGAGTAATTTGATCAAATAAAAGTGAAGTATACCATTCATAAAAAGGCGATCTTGCCTTCGTAACTTCTCGTTTCATAGCTGGATAGCCTTGGTGGAATAGCTCATTAAAAAAAGCAAAAAAACGATTTTGCCGAAAACGGTAAGTATCATATTCAATGGCTCTTTTTAATAATTGGTCAGTTAGTACTAACATAGCAATAAGTTCAAATTGATCTCTATCGGTTACTTCTACTTTCCGAATTTCTTTGTAAAATTGTTGTACTATATTTTCAAACTGTTCATTACTAAAGTGGCCTGATTTAGAAAGAACTTGATAAACGTCAGCCACAAAGGGATCTAGAACTTTTGTTAAGCGATCCCGGACATGCTGAGGGTCTTCGCTTGAAAATTCAGTATGTATGTGTAATTGTCTCTTTTCCATAAGTCACCACTTGTAATTTTTACTTAAAACGTATCCTTATATTGTAATACGAATCACCGTCATAAAACAAACCGATTGGCAAAAATCTTTTTGCGAACTCGTTTCAGCAAGCTGAAACATCGAGAAATCAGATGGAGTATCGACTCCACCTGATTAAAAGTTCCCACCTACGCTACGCGTTGAGGTGGGGATCTATAACCCTTAAACCATTTAAGGATCAAAGCTGTATTTGTAAATTTGTTGCTTGATTCCCATTTTCGAGCATATTTAAAGAAATGATTCGTTTTTCAGACCGAAGTTTGCATAAATGATGAAAACGATCTAAAAAAATAATGAATACATGGTTAATACACTAATGGCACTTATGACAACAATAATTAAATTTGCTCCTAAAAGAGCGATTACAAGTGCGGTTATGCCACCAATAATACCGAACCAAATATCATCTTGAATAAAAAGAATGCCTGGAAAAATGAGTGCACCTAAAGCTGCATAAGGAACGTTTTGCAGAACGGCTTTTACCTTTGGTGGCATTTCCTTTCCGTTCATCGATACAAGAGGTAAAACTCTAGGAATATATGTAACGATCGCCATTCCTAAAATAATGATAAGCATAGTTTGTGACATAGTTAGTTACGCTCCTTTCCTGTTTTGATCGTCTGATTGTCCATACAGGTATTGTTTTTTAGAATAAATAATTTCGACTAGGATTGCTGAAGCTAACGTAGCAATAATAATCGCCCAACCAGTAGCAATAACCATTGTTAAGATTGAATTAAAAAGCGCTGCAAATGTTGCAAGCCAAACAATTTTTCGATGTTTTTTTAAGGATGGTACTAATAAAGCGATAAATAAAGCATATAAGGCAATCGACATACTTTGTTGCAATGTTGCAGGTAACGAAGAACCGATCGCATAACCTATCCCTGAGTTAATCACCCAGCTTGAATATGCAATCGAAGCCACTCCTAATATATATGAACTTGTCAGTCTTCCTTCTTTTGTTGAAGAGACAGCAAACACTTCATCGGTCATTCCGAAAGCATAAATCCCTTTGATAATCGGGTGATCTTTGACAGCTTTTTCATTTATTGCAGTACTCATTAATAAATGACGTATATTTATAATGAACGTTGTAAAAATAATTTCAAGTGCCCCTGTTCCAACGGCGATTAAACTTAATGACATATATTGGGCAGCACCTGCAAAAACAAATGCACTCATGGCAATGGTCTCAAGTAATGAAAGTCCAGTTGTTTCTGCTATAAAGCCGTAAGTTAATGCAACAGGCAAATAACCGATAGCGATACTAACACCTGCTACAATTCCTTTGAAATAATCGGACTTCTTTTCCTGAATTGATCGGGAGAAAAGCATAATTTCGTCTCCTTTAACTTTTTAGTCAATAAATAATATTTTACTCCTATAGGCTTGTGTATGTAAATTAAAAGTTGGTTAGTTAGCTTGTTGGTTAGTTGGAATATATATAAAGAAAGAGGTGAACGTTTTGAAAATGATTGATGATGTTTTTGAAATGTATAAAGATCATTTAACGGGTGATGAAGAAGATGTACTTGTTATTATTTATGGGATATTAGATGGATTTAAGAATGATGATTTAGATAAGTTGTATCAAGATTTAAAAGGAGAAGAGAAGTTTGAGATGATTGCTTTATATTTGTATGAAAAGCTCAGACTGAAAATGTTTCAGGAAGGTGTCGGGCATATCGGTAATAGTGACGATCAAGATAAAAGATTGCTGCATTAA
>SKSA01000088.1 GCA_007118195.1 Anaerobacillus sp.
AAAGGAAGAAAAATTGGTTTAATCGTCCAGCGAACAGCTGGTGTAATCATTATAATTATCGGGGTAATTGATACGATGACATACTGGGGATTATAAACGGTCTTTTATAAGGCCGTTTTTTTATGCTTATTTTAGCATTTTTTCGACAGCGTTTTTTATATTTCGACATTTGCTACTATGCATGTAGTGTTATTGCGATTATAATGAATATTAACACTACTAGGAGGCGAAGGTCATTGAAATTTTTAAACTTTAAAAAATCTAACCCTAAATCTAAAGCATTTGAGTTAAAAGTTGATGAAAATTTTAAAAGCAAGATTAATACTGATAATGGGGATATTATAAAACAATTAGAAATCATTGACTTATCAATAGAAGATCTACAAATGATAAACTCTCTTCAGCCTCTCATTAAAGAACACCAAAAAGACCTAGTTGAAACATTTTATTTAACGATTTTAAAGGCCGAAAATTTAAAGTCAATCATTGAACAACATAGTTCTGTTGAAAGACTGCGCCAAACGTTAGAAAAACATATATTAGAAATGTTTACTGGGATTATTGATTACGAGTTTATTGAAAAGCGAATTAATGTAGCGAAAGTACACTATCGTATCGGACTTGAACCTAAATGGTACATGGGTGCGTTTCAAAATTTATTTAGCTCGCTATCTAATATTATTAAAGAAAATATCTCGAATCCTAAAAAAAGTGCTGAGATGATTACTGTTGTTAGTAAATTACTTAATTTCGAACAACAATTAGTGCTTGAAGCTTACGAAAAGGAAAACTTGAGACAGCGTGAACTTGAGTATGAGAATGTGAAAAATGATTTAAAGGCTAAAATTACTGACATTAGTGAAGAACTAGCTGCTTTATCAGAGCAAACTAGTGCTTCTGTACAACAATTAGTTTCAAGTACTACAGAGTTAAGTGGTAGAGTGGTCGAAACGGCATCTGCTTCCGAAAAAACGAAAGCGACAGCTTTAAAAGGGAACGACAGTATGGTTGATTTAGAAGCAAAAATGACTTCGATTAAAGATAGTGCAAGCCAAATGGGTCATGTAGTTGATGAATTAATTGAATCTTCTGGACAAATTCAACAAGTCGTTAATATCGTTCAAAACATAGCCGAGCAGACCAATTTATTAGCACTAAATTCAGCGATAGAAGCAGCTAGAGCTGGAGAGCATGGCAAGGGCTTTGCAGTTGTCGCTAACGAAGTTCGCAAGTTATCTGAGCAAACGAAAAATTCAGTTCAAAATATTAAACAGCTGATCGAACAATCTTCTCAGTTCATGAATGATGTTTCGAAATCACTCACTGAAGTGGAAGGATTTATCGATGAAGGTAGCAAAGAAACAGTAAATACGAAACGAAACTTCGCTGAAATTGTCAGTTCGTTAGAAGTAAATATGAAAGAAGTTCAAAAAGTTGAAGGTGATTTTAAAGAATTAGCGGTTGTAATTGAAGAAATTGGACTAGGAACTACAACGGTCGCATCAACAGCAGAAACGTTAAATGATACCGCAAAGAATGTATAGATTAAAGATGTTGGGTAGTTGTGAGTAATGTAACTGTAAAAAATTACTATTAAAATGATTACATACTTGCAGTGAAATGAAACAAAATAGTAGTACAAGAGGAGGTGATTATCTTGGCAAACAACAATAGTTCAAACCAATTAGTAGTACCTGGAGTTCAACAAGCATTAGATCAAATGAAGTATGAAATCGCTTCTGAATTTGGTGTTCAATTAGGTCCAGATGCGACTGCTCGTGCAAATGGTTCAGTTGGAGGAGAAATCACAAAGCGTCTTGTACAAATGGCTGAGCAACAGCTAGGAGGCCGTTCTCAGTAATTAAAATTAAATAGTTTGGATTTAGGGGGTGGATGATTTCCATCCCCTTCTTCAATACAAAATGCTCATGACGGGCACTTGTCACCATCTAATAGCGAAAAAGGCGAATGATTTCCTTCTCTTCGCTGTGACCTCCTATCGAATCTCAGAGGCTCGTTCAAGAATCTCGGTCAGCAAATGTATTTACATACAAAACCATCATGACGTACACCCGTCACCATCTAATATGTAAAAGACGGACGATTTCCTTCTCTTCACTGTTTATTTCGTAGCGAAATAAGAAGGTTCGTTCAGGAAAATCGTCCCCTTTTTTATATAAATAATTAGCAAATAAAGGATGTATTAACATGTCTATGTGTCCGCTATGTAATGGAATGAGTTCTATTGAATCCCAATGTAGTAGTTGTCAAGGTCAAATGGTTGATCAAGGCAGACTGTTAGATTACTTTGATGACTATAGTGCTTATTTAGATATCGAAGGTATGAAATTATTTGACGGAATTGAAAATGACCAGAGGGACCATCAATGTCCACACGTATTTTATTGTTCTAATTGTCAAAAGGAGGATACGGTACTTATTCAAGAAGTATAAGAAAAGAGCACGACAATAAGCACGCGATCTTGCAACGCTGTTTTCAAATAAAAAATGAAGTGCGAAATTAATCCGCACTTCATTTTTTATTTGTGTTATTAACGAATTCTTAATTCTGTTTTTGGATCAAAGAAATGACATTTGTTCATATCTAAAGCTAATTTAATGTCTTGACCGTTTTGCACGTCAGTTCTTGAGTCAACACGTGCGATGAAATCTTGCTCATTAACTTTAGAGTATAAGAAGGTTTCAGCACCCATTAATTCTGCTACATCAATTTTTGCCGTGATTTGTGTTTCAACAGATGACTCTAAAAACACAGGCTCATCGTGAATGTCTTCTGGGCGAATTCCTAAAATTAACTCTTGATTAGCGTAATTTGGAAGCATTTTTAATTTTCCTTCAGGAACTTTAATTTTCACATCGCCCATTTCGAAGTACCCGTTAACAAGCTTTCCGTTTAAGAAGTTCATTGAAGGAGAACCGATGAAACCACCAACAAAGACGTTTTCTGGATTGTCGTATACGTCTTTAGGAGCTCCAACTTGCTGGATTAAACCATCTTTCATGATGACAATTCTCGTTGCCATTGTCATTGCTTCTGTTTGGTCATGCGTTACGTAAATTGTTGTAGATTGTAAACGTTGGTGAAGTTTTGTAATTTCAGCACGCATTTGTACACGTAACTTCGCATCAAGGTTTGATAATGGCTCATCCATTAAGAACACTTGTGGGTCACGAACGATCGCACGTCCTAATGCAACACGCTGACGCTGACCACCAGACATTGCTTTCGGTTTACGGTCTAACATTTCTGTTAAGCCAAGAATTTTTGCTGCTTCTTTTACACGACGATCAATTTCGTCCTTTTTAAACTTACGAAGTTTAAGACCAAAAGCCATGTTTTCATATACGTTCATATGTGGGTATAATGCATAGTTTTGGAATACCATCGCAATGTCACGATCTTTAGGCGCAACATCGTTAACAAGACGGTCACCAATGTATAATTCACCTTTTGAAATATCTTCAAGACCAGCAATCATACGTAGAGTTGTTGACTTACCACAACCTGATGGACCTACGAATACGATGAATTCTTTATCTTTAATATCAAGGTTAAAATCAGAAACGGCTGTAACATCACCATCATAAATTTTATAAATATTTTTCAAAGAAATTTCTGCCATAATTAACGCCTCCAAATTGTTATTATCTTATGAACATATTGTACCTATTGAAAGCGTTTCAGTAAATTGTAAGCGTGCACAAAGATTGTAGGCTTGTTTGTGCAATGTGCAATACTTACTTTTGACTTTTCGTCGATTCTTCCAACGCAATAAGGAGATGAAGCGCTGAAGCTTGTTGGAATTGTTTAATGTCAATCCCAGTCTTCTCAATAAATTTCTCAATCCGGTATTGTAAACTATTGCGGTGCATAAATAATTTTTTTG
>SKSA01000180.1 GCA_007118195.1 Anaerobacillus sp.
GTCACCATCAACCATGAAAATTGACGACTGAGTTCTCTCACTTCGCTGTAAACTTCTATCGAATTTTAGAGGCTCGTTCGTGAATCTCAGTCGTCAAAATCTTATTTTTCATACAAAACCAACATGACGTAGCAACGTCACCATCTGGCGCATGTAAAAATGACGGTCGACTTTTCCTCTCTGCGCTGTAAAGCAACTGACCTCAATTACACCTTGAGATACTTCTTAAATAATTCATCGTGAAGCTTTGCGACGAGTAAGCGCAGGAGCACTTCGTACCGACTTTAGAGGCTTGTTCGGAAAAACCGACCGTCATTTTACTTTTTACATACAAATACTTAATTTGTTAAAAGCAAAAAGGTGATCGGAAAAGACCACCTTTCTCATTTCGATTAGATTAATTTTTCAATTTCATTTTCACTATAATTCTCTTTAACTCCTGGCTTTGTAGTAAGATAATTGATAATTTCATGATTATTAAGGTTAACGTATCTTTTGAGACCTTCAATGATCATACTTAAATATTGTTCGGACGGTTTGTTAAACGGCACGTCTAAATCCCAATCAGCAGTAAATGTAAATATCGGAGCCCCTTCTTCTTCTCCTAAAAATAAAATCGTTCCGTACCACGAATCTCTAAGAGTTAACTGACCTTCTTTTTTTACTTTTTCTAAATCAATATCAAACTCGACACCGTTGTTTTCTTGTTTTACTACGTCCAAAAATTGTTCGCCAGTAATTAAATATTTTCTACTATACGTTACTTCGTTTTGGTCTTTGGTAAGACCGATAAAAGCGACTCCTTGTTGTTGCCAGCGATCTGAGTTTTTTGCAAAATATAATGGGAAATTCATGACGAATGTTTCTTGTTTTAGAGGTAATGATTGATCCCTACAACCGACTTCTTCTTTTTCAGATCCTTCGGGTTTGCCACCTCTTATATAACATAAAAATCGGTCTTTACTTAAATTCGAGCCGTAACTTGCATACCAGACATAGGTTTTTTCGGTCATTGTATCGTTGTCACTTCCTTAGCATTTCTTTATTAAAAATTGCGTTCCTTCCTTTATAATACTTTATTTTTTACACTCAACAACAAATTGTTTAAAAAGTTGAATCATCGTAGGGTCTTCCGTCGCCATTTCTTCAGGGTGCCATTGAACCCCCCATACTACAGGCGTTTCATTTATCCCTTCGATGGCTTCAATGATCCCATCTGGAGCAGTTGCTACTATTTTGATATTAGGCGCTAGCACATCGATAGCTTGGTGATGCATGCTGTTCACACGAATTTTTGTACTTTGCAAAATCTGATACAAGCGACTTTCTGTATCTATTTGAATGTCATGGGTTGCTTCCGGTCGTTCTGCCTGCTGAAAATGATTGATAGCATTCGGAATAGTCGTTGTAATATCTTGAATGACAGTTCCACCTAAAGCGGCATTCAAAATGGTAATCCCTCTACAAATCGCTAGGATCGGTTTTTGCTGCTTTAAAGCATGGTGAATAAGTTCAATTTCAATCTTGTCTCGTTTTCCATTTGTTTTTTGTATTTGTGGTGATGGATTGGCTTGAAATGAAACTGGGTCAATATCTTCTCCACTACTAAAAATAAAACCATCACACATCGAAACCCATCTTTCAGCCAACTCTATAGGACCAATCGGAATAACCACCGGAATCCCACCACCGTAAAGGACAGCTTGAACATATTTATGATGAACATGAACACTTGGGATATTATTATGCTTTTCAATAGAACTCGAAATTCCGATGATCGGTTTTGTTTGAAATGTCATCGTTGATCTGCTCCCTCACACTAATTGGGTAATGCAAAAATAATTTTCATCTTTGCTGAAGTTGAAATTTTTCCTGAAGAATTGAAAATCACTTAAATATAACCTATGGTTAACGTTTCCATTCATAAGTTCCAACTTATTTTTATCGAACGGTTGAGGAAAAATTCATCATTTACCGAATATCCATATACTACAAAGTTACACTACACTGATATGTATATAAATCTATTTTTTCTGCGTACCCATGTATATAAAAATATGTGGATTAATTGACCAACATAAAAAATTACGCAAGCGTAGATATTCGTGGTCGCTTAAGTTATAATTAATACTTAAAATCGTTTTCAACCAACATATTTTAAGATAAATATAATTTAAAAGAACGCGAAGGTGATATCAATGATTGAAGTAAAAACTTCACCACTAATTAGTGGAGAATTTAATAGAGGTGTATTTGCAACACAAGATATAAAAAAAGGTGAATTAATTCATGTAGCACCAGTGGTTCCCTACCCTAATGAAGAGCATATCTTGATCGAGGAAACGGCCCTTGCTGATTATGTATACGAATATGGTAAAAATCATTCTGCGGTCGTCTTAGGATATGGCATGCTATTTAACCATTCCTACGAGCCTAACGCTACTTATGATATTAATTTTGACAACCATACGTTTGAATACTACGCATATACGGATATAAAAGCAGGACAAGAAATACTGATCAACTACAATGGCGAAGTTGATAATAAAGAACCACTATGGTTTTTAAAGGAAGAGAAGGATCCATCATAAAGATCAGTTTATTTAATACCTATAAAAGAGGCTGCCCTATGTAAAGTGTTAGTAATCTCATATACTGTAATGAATTGTGCGAAAATGCCTACCATTATACAGTATTTTTCCATCGAGACGAAAATGCAATGGGGATCCTCTTTTTTGATTCCTTAATAAATAGTAAATTGACAATGATCACTATTGAACAATGTCGAATTACTATTTATAATTGTATTAACGTTATGAATTTTCAAAAAGGTTGATAGAGGAGTTAAATATAGATGGATTTAGCTATAAAACTGATGTTTAATTTAAGTTTATTACTTGTTTTATTATTTTTCTTTATTATTTTTGTGGAACAAAAAGTCGCTGATTTTTCTCGTTCCTTCTATTTTTTTTACTTTAGTATATCTCTCATTTTATGTCTATTAGTTTCAAATACGATAACAGATTATTTAATTTTTGATTTAAGGCAAATTCCTTTAACTCTCGGTGGCCTTTACATGGGGCCCATACTAGGATCATGGCTTTTCTTGCTAACAATAGTAATGCGTGGATGGATCGCGATAGATACTGGATTTTGGATTAGTTCCTTTTATTTTTTAGGTCTTACAATTACTACTATTTTGCTACATAAAAAGTTTTTAATAAAAAATAGGCATACCAAAGTTATTTGGGCTACAACACTGGCAATAATAACCTCGATTTTTTGGGGTGCTATATACTGGGTTGAAAACCTTAATTTGTTTTCTTTTAGTTCTATCGTTTTAATACTTATTATTCCTGTTTTAGGAACAACGATTATTATTTATACGATTGAATCAGTTAGAGAAAAATTAGTTTATCGAACAAGAGTGTTAAATTCAGAAAAAAGGGAAGCTGTCAGTCATATCAGCGCTTCTATTGCTCATGAAGTTCGTAATCCTCTCACTGTTACACGCGGCTTTCTACAGCTTTTACAAAGACCATTAATAACGGATGAGAATAGGTTGGACTATACGAGTATCGCCATTAAGGAATTAGATCGTGCTGAGAGCATTATTGCTGATTATTTAACATTTTCTAAGCCTACGTTAACCAAAAATGAAACTCTTGTCGTATGTGAAGTATTAAAACAAATGGTTGAAGTGATTAAACCGTTAGCGAATATGAATACAGTTGAATTAGAACTTGAATGTGACTGCAAAGCAACGATTTGTGGTGATAAAAATAATTTTCATCAAAGTATCTTGAATATGTTTAAAAACTGCATTGAAGCAATGCCTAATGGTGGAAAGTTAACCATAAATACATATATTAAAAATAAACAGTTGATCATTGAAATTAAAGATACAGGGATTGGAATGACGAAAGAACAACTTCAACGACTCGGTGAACCGTATTTTTCAAACAAAGGGATAAAAGGGACGGGCCTTGGTATGATGGTTACGTACTCGGTTGTTCGGACGATGAATGGTTTTATTAATGTAGAAAGTGAGATTAACAAAGGAACTACATTTAAACTACGCTTTCCACTAGCGATTGAAGACAATAAAAATGATAAAGTTCAAGGTGAGTCAAACGCAAGTTCGTTCGATCCTTTTTAGGCTACTTAATCAAAATCCATAATATTAGGTGGCGCGGTTCATCTGCAATCATATCTTCAAGGTGTACAACAAGCTCGGTTTGAACTAATTCGGCGACGTTCATCTTGTTATCCACGATCATCACCCTATCTATTAAGATTTTGTCTCTATAAAACTTGTATCCGGCTCAGAAAAATTCAAACCTATAGTTTGACAAAATTCAATAGGTTTATACAAAGCGCTAGAGCAAAACAAAAAATTCGACAAGTGTTATCACTTGTCGAACCAATTTATTCACATGGTGTCAGACACCATGTGAAATATTCACATGCCTAAGAATTGACGGGCACTTTTTCGTAGGCGGATTTTAAAATTTGCATTGGGTGCTTTACTTGTTTGTTCGTTAACTGATCAAGTTGATTTTTACACATTCCACATTCAGTCACTGTATAATCTGCGTCAAGTTCTTCTACTGCTGTCGCCATTGTTTTACCTAGTTCTAAGGAATAAGGGTACTTTTCTTCTTTAAATCCGAACGTTCCGCATTGTCCGCAACAACCCGCTGCCATATCTTGAATTTCAAACCCTGGAATAAGTTCTAAAATATCCATGGCTGGATTTCCGATCCCTTGACCTTTCATATGGCATGGTGCATAATAACCTACTTTAGCGTTGATTGTTGCAAAGTTTGTATTCAACTCACCTTCTTCATTAAGGATGCGTAAATACTCATCGGCATCATAAATGTGACGGGCAAGCTCTTTTGCCTCTTCTGTTTTTAAATAAGAGGCATATTCTTTTTTAAACGCTGATGTGCAACTAGTACAAGTCATGACGATATCATAACCTTGACGTGTATATTCTAATAAACTGTTAGTATTAAATTGTGCGTTTTTCAATCCTTGTTTCATTTGACCGTTCGCAAACATAGGAACGCCACAACATTTTTGCTCTGGTATCGCAACGTCTATCCCGTTATATTCCATAACTTTAATAAAGGAACCCGCCACATCAGGTGCGTTATACGTTGCATAACACCCAGTAAAATACGCAACTTTTCTTTCCGTGGTCGCATGTTTTTTATTATAACGACGTTTAAAGTTACTAAACTCATAGCTTGGAAACTGGCGATCGGCATGAATGCCCAGCACCATTTGCATTACTTTTCGTACAGGTTTTATCTTCATCGTCATATTTGTAATTGGCGCAAAAGTTGACGCCAATTTTCCAACTAATTCCGCATTGCTTAACACGATGTCACGGAATTTAGTCCCTTTTTCTTTAGCATGTATTGCTTTTGCGTAAGACGTCAACGTAGAGACGTGAACATTTTCTGGACAACTCGTGTCACATGTCCCACAAAGCGTACACAATTCAATTCGGCTATCATCGATCACTTCTTGATGATCCATCATTCGCTTTAATTCAGGACCTAAGTGCTTAGGTCCACCAAAATCCAATGTCGTATTAGAAATCGGGCAGCTAACAGTACAAGCATTACATTTTAAACACTTTTCGAAAGTCGTTTCATGAAAGCTTAACTCATGCACGTTGTAACCCCCTCATGTCTGACTGTTCCATTTGGAAATTCGTTAAATAGCTAGAGACGATCGAATAAACACCACCGGTAATACCATAATGGATGACGTTTGTGCCAAGACTAGCGCCTACTGGATACACATGATCAGGTAGATCGACATAAGACCCTTCTTTATTAACAGAAAGATGTAGTGTCGTCTCTTTAAGCCCCTTTGCCGTTTGTTCGAGACCCCCACCGAGGATGCCACCTGTACAAATTAAAAGATGATATGATTGCAGTTTTGCGCTTCGGTTACTCATTTTGATCGTGATTTCATTAATTGTTCCTTTTTCAGAAAATCCGTTCACTTCAGTATCTGCATAAAAACGAACGCCGAGTTTTATTGCCTCTTTTCGTAAACGCTCGTGAAGTCGTATCGCTGTAGCATTCGGTGGCAGTCCCGGTGCTTCAGTGACCTTCGCCTTTAATTCAGAAGAGAATTGCGTATGCACTTCTTCCCATTGTTGAACCCCTAATGCAGCAGGGAAAATGAATAAGTCAACGCCTTCGGTGGATTCAGCCTTCATTTTCTCTTTTATTTGTTTTAAAATTTGCTCGCGACTTTCTTTTTCGTCTAACACTCGAGCAGCGTCTAGTTGCGTCAATGTCCGTTGTGAATCTTTACCGAGACTAACGCTCATCGTTTTGATCTGTAAATTTGGTCTTTCTTTTTGTAAATTCCCTTTTAAAAATTCTGGTTGGAAATCGACAATTTCAGTAAATCCGACGATAACGACGCGTCCTTTTTCTGGAATAGGGGTGATCGTTTTCGGATAAAGCGCGGTACTTTTTAAATGGCCACTACTAGTGACGATATTAGCTAGTTTGTCAACATCGCCAACGTATTGGTAACCGATCTTCTCTGTTAATCTTTTAAACTCGTTAATAGCGTCTTTAACAGTAATTTTTTCACGGTTTGATAAACCATATAACTCCATCCATTGCGAAAAATCTTTGTTCGATCCAGGAACTAAATCCATCAACCCTGTAGATTGAAGCATTTTTCCCGTTCCTTTTGCAACAAGTGCGACTTTTTTGTTTTGCTTTTTAGCAACAATGGCTGAAAGTAATCCGGTTAACCCTTGACCAACAACGATTACATCATACATTTGACTTCCCCTCCTCATTTAACCCTAAAGATACTTTGTAAATCGTCTCCATCATTTGTAATTGTTTACTCGTTTCACCTGTCGCGACAACGCCCATTCCTTTGACTCGGTTCGTTACGGCATCTCTTAACGCCCAGTCAGCTTCTTCTTGCGTTGCTAACCCTTTTTCGACAGCTAGAGCGGCAACGCGTTGATTACAAAACGTCCCTTGACAAGGTCCCATTCCAAGCCTTGTGCGACGACGAATATCAGTAAGATTAAATCGTCCGTCAGGCATTGCTGCTTTAATTTCTGCCCACGTAATTTGTTCACATTCACATACGACGATTTTGTCTTCTGTTTCATTATTTAATGAAGTTTCAATCTCTTTAGCGTTTTTACCCGCCCAATGAAACAATTTTGTTTTTGCTGCAGGTGCAATATCCGTTTCTTTAAAAAATTGTTTTGCGTCTCGATGTGATACTGGTTCTTCATGTGTCGTACAAGCGACATTGACACCGAGCTTTTCGCAAACGAGATCCACCGTTTTTTCAGCCATATAGCGAAACGTCGTTAATTTCCCACCGGTAATCGTAATAAAGCCATCAAGTCCATCTCTTGTACTATGATCTAGCAACGCTAAGCCTCGCGTTACATTTCTACCGCTACTATCAGAATCATCTGTGTCTTGATAAAGCGGCCTGCTTCCGGTAAAAGCACGGATCATTCTCATTTCCGTTACCCCTGGAACGAGTGCTTCTCCTTCTTTCAACATTTGCTCTAACTCATGACGGTCCAACGAAAAATCTTCTGGACTTTCAACGTTTCTTCCTGTCGTACCAAAAATCGTTACATTGTGCGCTGGCACGAATATATCCGCATCACCTGGCATACGCAAGCGGTTGATTACTTGTTTATTAATGCGGTGATTCATAACTGTAAGCATTCCTTTGTTATTGATTAACTTTAAAGGGACTTCAGCTAATGCCGCTACTTGTGATCCCCAAGGGCCTGCCGCATTAATGACGAGATTTGTATGAATATCGGTTTTTTCACCAGTATAGCGATTACTTACGGTCACACTTGATACCGCACTACCTTTTTTGTTAATGGCGACAACTTCACTATACGTAAGTACTTTCGCTCCTCTCGTAATGGCATCAGCAGCAACATCAATCGCTAAAGTAAACGGATCGACCGCTCCATCCGGCACGTGATAAACGGCCTGAACTTGTTTATTTAAATAAGGTTCTTGTTTGATCGCTTCTGCAACGGGGATTTCTTTCGTCGGTATTCCTACCTTTGCGCAAGCTTTTACCCATTTTGCGACATAATCATCATTATCTTCAGGGACTTTTGCAAAAATCCCTCCAGTTGCTTCAACTGAGCCTGGAACCGTTTTTTTCAAAATTAAATTTTCTCGATAACTTTCAATCGCTGCTTCTTCGTCTCGAACGGCGTATCGGGCACCCGAATGAAGTAGCCCGTGGTTTCTTGACGACGTTCCGTGAACGAAATCTCTCTGTTCCACTAATACCGCTTTAATTCCGCGTAATGTCAAATCGCGAAGTACACCTACTCCTGTAACTCCTCCACCAATTACGACCACTTCTGTTTCTATTATCGGTCTCATTAGTTCTCCTCCTCTTAGCTAGTAAACTGATTGGTAATATATGAGAATAAGAGAAAACAGAAAAAGCCATAAAAACCCACGAGGATACAAAAATATCCTATGAGTTTTTATGGCTTTCTCCAATTCTCCGGCCAAATGTATTATATTGACTTAATCATAACATATTGAAGAATTGTTGGAGTTTAAAATTTTGACGAAAATGTGGCATTTAAATTAATTCTATCTACAGATTAAAGCCCTGCAGATCGCATGAGACGCTTAACAATTTCCTGATAGTCCTCTGCTGAAATTCCAGGGGCGAATTCTTCTGGCAGTTCTTCATAATCTGGTTTCGGTGCACCTTCAGGGGATCCAATGATTACTTCAAGCGAACGACCATCCTCAGGATGAGTTCCTTTCCAAATTTTATTAATCTCACGGAAATCCGTCGGGCTCCACGTGTATAGCTTTGTATGAATTCCTTCATCTTCAAATTGTCTTGCCGTTTCAAATTCACGGTTACTTAAGTTTGGAATTGGTAACATTTTCGTCATGTCGACACCGGTAATTATCTCAATTGCTTTTGCGTATGCAACGACATGAACTCCACCGCGAACTAGGAGGTAACCGATCATCCTTTGTGCCGTCGGATGTTCTGTCATTTGATATACGCGCATTTTATGGGTTCTTGCTCCACACTCTAAGAAGAAATTGTGAATTAAATCCAATAATAAACTACCACTATTAAATACATTATCACCTGTCCATGGACGCCCATGAGAATCTGCTGGTTTTGCTGTTTGTGCCGTATCAATAAAATGGTGATGGAATCGTAAATCCTTCGCATTTTGCAATGGTGAAATATCCGGATTTCCAGGGAATGTTGTATTTGAATTCATAAGATTAATCGTATGAGAAACAAGTTCTACATGGGCAATTTCCTCCGCTGTAATACTTGCAACTAAATCATAAAAAGGTTTATATTTCCTTTTGTTCCGAAAATTAAATGATTGATACAAATAATTATTTAATGTTGACATTTCTCCAAATTTTCCACCGAGTAATTCTTGAACAGCAGACGCTCCATTTGGATCCGAATATTCTGGTTGTGGTAGGTCAATTAAAAGTTTATCAAATCGTTGAAACAAGACCTTCTCCCCTTTCTATGTTCAAAATAAACGATGAATCTTTTATTGTGGTAGTACCCAAACAATGTTTTGAATTCGAATAAAAAAGGACGAACCAGATACGTCAACTACAATGTGATCAGGCATGGCATCCCTTAATATTCCGCGAATACTCCCTTCCGTTGTCTGTACAACAATCGTCTTTCCTAAAACGGTTTGAAGCGTTTGATATACATAAGGGTCAACATACGTGAACATTTGTACTGAATTCGATGGATAGTGTTGTGGATTTTGATAATTACTCAAAAAGAAACATCTCCCTTCCATAATCCCATGATAATTACATCTTATGAAAAGGGGTGATTGTACTATGTCGAAATCAAGTGACAACAAATAATGTTATTTTCAGGAGTAGGTTAGACTTGAGAGCCATCGTTTTATATTGATGGGTTCGATTAACTAAAAAATAACCTAGCGAAGAATACTCCTCGCTAGGTTTCATGTTATTAGCAAAAGCTGCTGAACCGAATATCAGTATCAACATACTCCTCGACATCGTTTTTAAAATCGTAAAGTTCCCTCTCCCACGTGTCACAATCAAGCAATACCTCTTCTTTTGTCAATAAAAACTTCGGGGCGAGCTCTTTCGGAATAGTAAATCCATCGTGCGGAACAGAAACAATCGGTAATTTCCGTTGTAGGCTCTCGATCATTACTGGTCTAATAAAAACATAGCTAAAAGTAATGAGCGTTGAATTAACTCTTGGCGATGTATCGCTTCATTCGGTGTATACAAATCTTTACTCGCCGGAGCAAAGCCACAAACAACAGGAAGCTCATTACTTATTTCACCTGCAGCAGTCGCTAACAAACTTGATTCTGTTCCAAATGGAATGTTCCATTGCCCACTTATTTTACTCAATTTCTGGATTAGCGGATTATTTTTCTTTCTTAATAATGGAGGTCTCTCAACTAATTTTTCAACATACGTCTGCATTCCTCGGGAATTGGATTTAAAGATTTCGCGTAACTGAGCTTCTGCCTCTTGAGCGAGTTTTTCATTTATAAATGTAACATAAACGGTTGCATGAACGCGATGCGGTAATAAAACGCTGTACCGATCCGATTGAACATCTTGTACAGCAACCGTTAATTTTTTATCTCGACTGCTAATCTCTTTTAGTTTTTCAGCTTGTTGAATAAAGTAGCTTAAAACATCTAGTTGTTTTGAAAGATTTCCAACTCTTTGTGGATCACCTTCAACAATAACACTATATTTTTTCGAGCCGCGACGCTGATCAGCCACCTTTCCACCTGAGAAACCGGGTTGCATTACGATGATTTGTTTCGCCTCTTTAGCGGCTTCACGTAACGTCGTGCTACTATAGCGCATTCCGCGGCCCTCATCGGCATAGAAAAATACTCCGATATTTTTTTTGCCTAATAGTTTTAACTCTTTTAAAGCTGAAAGAGCGCTTAATAATGTGACTAAGCCGCCACGACTAGAGGCGATCCCTTCTCCGTACAGCCACTCTTCTTCTTTTCGGAAAGGAATTGGAAAGCCTCTACGATTCCCTGGAATATCAATTGGCAACACAAATAGTGTTCCACCTTTAAAACCGGCTTTTGATTCGAACGTCCACGCTGATCTTTCGTTCGTATATTGATCTACTAAAGTTAAACCAAGTTTTTTAAAACGTTCTTCGAGCTTTCGAACAACCGCACTTAATCCAACTGGGTCTTCTGTCCAGCTCGGTAAATTTGTCCAAGCTTTCAATTCGCCTTCAATTTTATCTCGATTTCCGGTAACTATATTAAAAATTTGTAATGCTTCTTCTGTTACTTCCTCATTCATAGTATTCATAAGATGTGGCCCGAAATAACGTTCGGCCGCAACTTCAATTAAGCGATTCATCAGTTTAACGTAATCTAAACCAATTTTATCTGCGGCAAATACAAATGACCCCGTTGCGCCAAGGCTAGCCATCGAATTCACTTCTAAAATATAAGGGTTGCCGTCTTTATCAATTCTAAAATCGACTCTTGCACTGTCATAACAATCTAACGCGTTAAACGTATCGATCGCCAACTGTTGGACTTTTTTCGTTTGCTCTTCAGTCAGTGGTGCGGGACAAACTTTTTCAATGGTTCGGCCACTAAGGCTTTTTTTGTCTTCATATGTGTATATTTGTGGACCGTCGCCAAAAACGAGTTCCACCGGTGGAAGCGCTTCGGGCGGATTGTTACCTAGTAAACCGACGTTCACTTCGCGTCCTTCAATATACTCTTCAACGAGTGTTGGTGTTTGGAACGCTTCGTAAATACCGCGCACACCTTCACGAAGTTCATCCTCATTATGAACAATTTTTAATCCAAACGACACAGCTTCGTCTTTCGGCTTTACAATTAATGGGTATTTTAATTGTTCTCTTAAAGGTGAATCTGGTTTATCCATGACCGCAAACTTGGGTGTCGGTAACCCTTTTTGAATTAAAATCATTTTTGTCACAATTTTATCTAAAGCCATCGCATGCGTCTGGGGACCAGAACCGACATACGGTACGCCGATCATTTCCAATATACCAGGTACGTGCATATAGCGTCCTTTTCCTTGGATTCCGTAACTAAGGTTAAACACTAAACCTGGTCGCTCCCCAGAAATAACCGATGGCATAAATTCTTCTAATTTTTTGATAATGTTTTTATCACCTTCAAACGTTTTGACTTGGTGACCACCAGCAACTAACGCATCTTTTATATTTTTTATCGTTTCTAACCCATATTTTTCACGATTAAGCGTCCCAAATAAATTAATAACCGCCTTGCTCTCTCTGTTGTATACAATAGCAATCTTCATGTTTACATACATCCTTCATTATTTAATTCAAAACCTACATATTTTAATGCTTCAATGACTTCTTTTTTATAACGACTTTTCTCAATCAATATCTGTCCAGTATGAGAAGAATGAAAACGCGAAGCAGCTATTGCAGTCGCTAAATCTTTTTTCCGTCGATCACTCTTGAAATTACTTGGGCAAGACTCGTTGATATTCGGGCGCTACCTGTACTTCCTAATATATATTTGGGCTCACCATCTTTAAACAATTCATGATAAGGATTAAACGTATTCCTCACATATTTTTTAGATTATCTTACCACAATACATGTCATTGCTACTATATAATTTTTAAGGCCATAAATAGAAAATTCGACAAGTGTTGACACTTGTCGAATTTTTCGTTGTTATTCTATATCACTTTTCATACTGAAGCCAATTTGTATCACTAATCTTCTTAGACAGGTCAATAATTTTCTCTTTCAAGTTTTTGGCAGCAGTTCCCGTCAGTGGTGTTGGTTGAAAGTTATTACGATAACTTACAGATGAAATGCTAAATGGTATCACTTTGATCTCCTTTTCATCTGAAAGTTCGCCATCGATTATGTGAAACGTTTGCTGAAAAACAAATGTATCTTTATCTGCCGGATTTCGGTTTCCACCGAACATAAAGTTCCCAAGGCTATAAACAATAAACTTCCCGTTGTATTCTTCAATCCCTTGAACAACATGGGGGTGATGACCGACAACTAAATCTGCCCCACTATCAATCGTATATCTACCTAGAGATTTTTGAGTTTGATTTGGAACGTAGCTTCTTTCTTGGCCCCAATGAAAATTAACGATGACGATTTTAGCGCCTTCTTCTCTCAGCTTATCAATATCTTTTTTTATTTGATTTCTTAATGTCGTCGAATCATACCAGCCCGTATAACCGAGCAATCCAATTTTTACGTCTTTAATTTCGGTCATTAAATGGTTTTCAAAACCAAAATAGCCAACCCCCGACTCTTTTAAATGTTTGATCGTATCTTCATACCCTTTTTGAAAAAAATCTAACGTATGGTTATTTGCTAAATTCACGACATCGATATTTCCATGCGTTAAAATTTCTGTATAACTAGGATCCCCTCTAAACGTAAACTGCTTATCTTTTCTCGCAGTTTCGTTCGTTAAAGTGCCTTCTAAATTCACCATCGTTAAATCATCTTTTGAAAAAAGCTCTTTTATGTTTTTCGCAAAATGACCAAGTCCTTCTCTTTTTGCTTCCTGATTGAAGCTACCTTCGTAGCCATAGCGAACATCGCCACCTAA
>SKSA01000232.1 GCA_007118195.1 Anaerobacillus sp.
AAAAAAGTTCTACCCTCTCAAGTTAAGTCATATACATGATGTAGACAAGCTTGAAAGGGTGAGATTATGTCTTCAAGAAAATTTAAAGCTTTTACAGTTTCGCTAAATAGGACAAGTTTTAAGCGCATGGCCATACTCGTCATCGTTGGGATAATGGCATTATTTATTATAACAGGAATGTTAACGGCTTTTGAACCTGGCTATGGCTTATCATCTACAACAGTACATGCGTGGAGTTCGTACGTATCAAGTGATGCTTTAGTGTACATGATGGGTACTGAAAACCCTTATTTTACACAAGTGTTACCTGAAGACAGTCATCCACCTCAGTTTTCATCGCTAGCATTCGAATTAGCTACTAGTTTAAACCCTGAAGATCCACGGAGTTTGTTGGGAAGAGAATTACCGGGGTTTGCCTTATTTGATGGAACAATAGTAGTCGCTGGTGAGGGAACAGATTATACGAATATGCCTATTGAATCAGCTCCACCGATGGAAGTAATGATGGCAGAACGTGAAGCTACTCAAGAAAGTCTAAAAAAATTAGAAAAAGTTGATGAAGAAATAGTAGCACCTCCTGTTTCAACAGATGGTCGTAAAGTCATTCATATTATTCATTCACATAGTCGCGAATCTTTTTTACCAGAACTAAAAGATGCAAATGCTCCATCTGAAGCATTTCACCAATCTGTTAATATTACTCTCGTCGGAGAGCGTTTAGGACGTGAGTTAGAGAAACGTGGGATCGGTGTTGACGTTGATAAAAGTGATATTGGAGCAATATTAAGTAACCGAGACTGGCTATATGGACGCTCATATGACGCATCAAGAGAAATAGTTAAAGAAGCTATTAGTTCAAACAACGATTTAGAGTTTTTCTTTGACGTCCATCGCGATGCGCAACCGCGAGATATTACAACAGTGACGATTAATGGTGTTGAGTATGCGAGAACGTTGTTTGTCATTGGTGAAAATAATAAAAATTACGAAAAAAATCTACAGTTAGCAGCAGAACTTCATGAATTGTTAGATCAAGAATTCCCAGGTTTAAGTAGAGGGGTTATTTCTAAAGGTGGGGCCGGTACTAATGGACGATATAACCAAGACTTATCAGCTAATTCTATTTTGATTGAAGTAGGCGGAATAGATAATACGTTGGAAGAAGCGTACCGCTCAGCAGAAGCATTTGCAGATGTGTTTAGTGATTTTTATTGGGGGGCAAAAAAAGTAACGAAATAATGTTGTAAGTAGCGGTAAGGAAGACTACCATGTGAGTTTTCTAGGAGGTGTTAACGGTGACGAAGTTTTTCTTAAAGTGTTTTCTTATAACTACTGTTTTATTTTTAGGGATATTAGTCGGTATTCAAATGGCAAGTAATAATATCGTTAAAATGACTGGAGATGAAAGGTATTCTACAGCTACGATTATAAAACCTAACGAAGTTGCTTCAACTGAGGTAGTAGAAGAAATTGAAAAGTTAACTAGTCACGACCTTGAAGAAAAGCAAGAAAAGTTGGAACAAATTGAGACTTTTAATTTGTTTTCACAAATGGGAGATAAACTTTCAGATGCTTTAAATAAACTATTCTCAAACCTTTTGTCTAAAATAACAAATACCGTAGCAAATGTTTTAACATAAAGACTGCTTATAGCGGTCTTTATTTGCTTTCAAGTAAATAAAAGATCGTCCGCAAGCACCACGAAATTAAAGAAATTGATGAAAATAACGGATTTTATGTCCGCTTTTAGCGATGGATTTGGTCAAAATTTAAATTTGATTGAAACAACTGGTCGCTATTGTTATAATTTATCCTAGTGTATTGAACTTGGAGTAATGTCTAGCAATTAAGCCTAAAGGAAATTTTGGCTGAATGTGCTTTTCTTAATAGGAGTGAGAAGAAATGAACAAAGAAGAACGATTAAAACGTAGATCTAAAATCCGTAATTTTTCGATTATTGCTCATATAGACCATGGTAAGTCGACACTTGCTGATCGTATTTTAGAAAAAACGAGTGCATTAACACAGCGTGAAATGAAAGACCAAATGCTAGATGCGATGGATCTTGAAAGAGAACGAGGAATTACAATCAAATTAAATGCAGTTCAGCTTACGTATAAAGCAAAAGATGGAGAGGAATATATCTTTCATTTGATCGATACTCCTGGACACGTTGATTTTACGTATGAAGTATCACGAAGCTTAGCTGCTTGTGAGGGTGCTTTACTTATTGTTGATGCTGCTCAAGGAATTGAAGCACAAACGCTTGCCAACGTATATTTAGCACTTGATAATGATCTCGAAATATTACCAGTTATAAATAAAATTGATTTACCAAGTGCAGAACCTGATCGAGTAAAACAAGAGGTAGAAGAGATTATTGGCTTGGATACTTCAGATGCCGTACTTGCTTCAGCTAAAAATGGGATTGGTATTGAAGATATCTTAGAGCAAGTAGTAGAAAAGGTACCTTCACCTAGTGGTGATCCAGAAGGGCCACTAAAGGCACTTATTTTTGATTCGTTATATGACCCTTATCGAGGTGTAATCGTTTATATTCGAATTGTTGAAGGAACGATTAAGCCCGGTGAGAAAATACGTATGATGGCAACAGGGAAAGAATTTGAAGTCATTGAAGCGGGAGTGTTCACGCCAAAGCCAGTAAAGCGTGATGAACTAACTGTGGGAGACGTTGGATTCTTAACTGCATCGATTAAAAATGTTGGTGACAGTCGTGTTGGGGATACGATTACAAGCGTCAATAATCCAGCTAGTGAACCGTTAGCTGGTTATCGTAAAATGAATCCGATGGTATTTTGTGGGCTATATCCAGTTGATACAAATGACTATAATGATTTAAGAGAAGCACTTGAAAAACTTGAATTAAATGATTCGTCATTACAATATGAACCAGAAACGTCTCAAGCGTTAGGGTTTGGTTTCCGCTGTGGTTTCTTAGGACTTTTACACATGGAAATTATTCAAGAACGTATTGAAAGAGAATTTAATATTGATTTAATTACAACGGCTCCAAGTGTTATTTATTCTGTCACGTTAACAAATGGTGAAGTCATGCGCATTGATAATCCATCAAAAATGCCTGACCAACAACAAATTGATTTTGTTGAAGAACCATACGTAAAAGCATCAGTGATGGTACCGAACGATTATGTTGGCGCAGTAATGGAAATTTGTCAGAAAAAGCGCGGAAACTATCTTGATATGCAATATTTAGATGCTAATCGTGTTACGATCACATATGAAATTCCACTTTCAGAGATTGTTTACGATTTCTTCGACCAATTGAAATCGAGTACAAAAGGCTATGCATCGTTTGATTATGAGCTGATCGGTTATAAACAATCAAAACTTGTGAAAATGGATATTTTACTAAATGCAGAACAAGTCGATGCGCTATCTGTTATCGTTCACCGAGATTTTGCATATGATCGCGGAAAAGTAATTGTTGAAAAGCTGAAAGAATTAATTCCGCGTCAACAGTTCGAAGTACCAGTACAAGCGAGTATTGGGCAAAAAATTATTGCCCGATCAACAATTAAAGCGATTCGTAAAAATGTTTTGGCAAAATGTTACGGGGGCGACATTTCGCGTAAGCGTAAGCTTCTAGATAAACAAAAAGAAGGTAAAAAGCGTATGAAGAGTGTCGGCAATGTAGAAGTTCCACAAGAAGCATTCATGGCAGTTCTTCGTATGGATGAAAGTAAGTAATAATTATGGAGTAAGCCGTAGAAACTCATTTCTACGGCTTTAATTTAATCCTTAAATGGTTTAAGGGTTATAGCCCCCCACCTCAACGCGTAGCGTAGGTGGGAACTTTTAATCAGGTGGAGTCGAGACTCCATCTGATTTCTCGATGTTTCAGCTTGCTGAAAC
>SKSA01000314.1 GCA_007118195.1 Anaerobacillus sp.
CAGTCACCGTTAGGCATTAAATAGAGACGATGATAAATCGATACGTTTCTATTTAGTAGTTGCCTTTGGTAATCTGACACTAATGGGACACCGTTTTTAGATTTGTTATTAGTTATTGTCGCTATTTTAATTTTAAAACGACCAATTGCCATTTTTAAATAGTGGTTCACGCGTACCATCCTGCGTTTCAGCGTCGATGTTCATATCTGCTGAACCGATCATGAAGTCAACGTGAGTGATACTTGTGTTGGCTCCGTTTTGTTGTAATTCTTCTTTAGACATTGTTTTCCCACCATCAAGGTTGAAGGAGTAGGCACTTCCAATCGCTAAGTGGCTAGATGCATTTTCATCAAACAATGTGTTGTAAAAAAGAATGTTAGAATTTGAAATTGGTGAATCGTGAGGAACTAAGGCAACTTCGCCTAAGAAATGTGATCCTTCATCCGTTTCGATTAACCTTTTTAAAGTTTCGTAACCGGTTTCAGCATTGAAATCAACAATTTTCCCGTTTTCGAAAGTTAAGCTAAAGTTGTCGATAATATTACCACTGTAGTTTAATGGTTTTGTACTTGATACAACACCATTTACACCATCTTTTTTCGGAAGTGTAAATACTTCTTCTGTTGGCATATTAGCAACAAACTCCACGCCAGATTCGTTAGGGCCACCGCCACCAACCCATAGATGTTTTTCAGGAAGTTCAATTGTTAAATCCGTACCTGGTGCTTTGTAATGAAGTTTAGCGTATTTTTTATTGTTTAAGTAATCTACTTTACTAAGTAATTTACGATTATGTTCTCTCCAAGCAGAAACTGGATCTTCTAAGTCGGCACGTGTTGCCATTAAAATCGCTTCCCAAAGCTTTTCTACGCTTTCGTCATCAGACGTATTCGGGAATACTTTTTTCGCCCACTCTTTTGAAGGCGCGGCAATGACACACCAACTTACTTTATCTGCTTGAACATAACTACGATACTTTTCCATCGCTTTACCGGCTGTTTTATTAGCATTTGAAATTCTTTCAGGATCTACTTCTTTCAGTAAATCAGGGTTAGAAGCGACAATGCTCATAAAAGCTGCACCGTTTTCAGCCATTTCTTCAAAGCCTTTTGCCTTCCACATCGGAAACTCTGTAAAAGCTTCATCAGGGGCAAGTTGATACTTTAATAAAGAAAGTTGTTCATCATTCCATTCAACATGAACGTTTTTCGCACCAGCTTCATACGCCTTTTTTGCAACGAGGCGCACAAACTCCATATTATTCGTAGGACCGTTAATGACTAATGTTTGTCCTTTTTGAATATTAATTCCGACTTTTACTGCTAGTTCTGCGTATTTCTCTAAATTTTGCTCGAATGTACTCATCATAATACTCCTCACAATGTAATATTTTCATCTAATTATTTATTTTACCAAAACGGAGGAGTGATGATCAATTTATTCAATTTCAAACCCTAAATCTTCAATCATTTCATAATCTTTATTGACCTCTTGACCTGCTGTTGTTAAATAATCTCCTACAAAAACCGAATTTGCAGCATAAAGAGCTAACGGCTGAAGATGTCGTAAGCTTTTTTCACGACCACCTGAAATTCTAATTTCCTTTGAAGGGTTAATAAACCTCATTAAAGCTAACACTTTTAACGCTTTGTACGGTTTAGGAGATTCATAATTTCCTAAAGGTGTGCCTTCGACAGGATGTAGGAAATTAACTGGAATGGAATCGGCGTCCAAATCGCGTAGAGCATAGGCCATTTCGACAATTTGTTCATCACTTTCCCCTAGTCCGACAATACAACCAGAACAAGGTGAAATACCAATACTTTTAATACTTTCAACCGTTAACACGCGATCGTTATACGTATGTGTTGATGTAATATTTTTGTAGTTATCTTCATGAGTATTCAAGTTATGATTGTAACGGGCCACGCCTGCTTCTTTTAGTTGTCTTGCACGTGCTTCATTCAAAATTCCTAGGCTCGTACAAATTTTTAATGGTAACGTCTCAGAAATTTCTCTTACGGCTTCTACAATTTCATTAATTTCTTTTTCCGATGGCGATCGACCACTTGTCACAATGCAATACGTGCTTGCTTTACGCGCTAAAGCTTCCTTTGCACCCGCAACAAGTGTTTCCTTATCAAGTAATGAATATGTTTTAACAGGAGCATCGGAAACTTTTGATTGGGAGCAATAGCCACAATCCTCTTGGCAAGCCCCACTTTTAGCATTGAAAATCATATTTAATTTCACTTTTTTCGCAAAAAAGTGGTGACGTACCCGAAAAGAAGCGTTAAGCATCGGAAGCATTTGATCTTCTTCGGCATGCAAAATTTGTAGCCCTTCTTCAAGTGATAATCGTTCTCCATTTAGTGCTTTTTGTACGAAACTTCCCCAGTCAATTTTTTTTGTTGTTATTGTCATCAATAGCTCCCCCTCTTTTTAATGTTAACTTATTTTTACTATAGGTTAACATTAAAAAGAGGAATAATCCAGATAGTTTTTCCAACAATTTCATTTCATAGAAATCGAAGTCATAAAGACAATATAATGACTATTACTTTGCTATAATATTAGCGTATATTGATAAACTAAAAACGGAAAGGAGCGTCCTTTATGAAAAATAAAATTTTTAAAATAGTCAAAAGAAGTGTAGCATTCCTATTGGCTTTTTTTCTTATATTTGTCGGTTATGTCATTGTTTCTGTTCATTATTGGTCAATCACAGATGAAGGACGACTACCGCCGAAAACAGCTGTTATTCTTTATGCCGTTAATAATAATATTGTTACCTCAGATATGCAGCCACCCCGTTTTTTAACACAACCTAGACCAGCAACAATTGCAAGGGAGGATCTTTTAATTCCAGTAAGTGAGGGTGAGATCCCGGTAAGAGTGTACTATCCGAAGCGTGAAGGCCCAAATCCGGTCATACTGTATTATCACGGCGGAGCTTTTTTAGAAGGCTACGGGAATATTGAAACCCATGATAATATCATTCGGGCGCTCTCAGCACGAACACAAAGCGTCGTCATCGCTGTAGGATATCGTGTAGCCCCCCAATATGTATTTCCGACAGCCGTTGAAGATAGTTATGCGGCACTTTTATGGGCTCATGAACATGCAAAAAACTATAACGGTGACTCTGAACGAATTGCGGTAGCAGGCGATAGTGCAGGTGGAAATTTAGCGACAGCCGTTGCCCTAATGTCAAGAGACTTTGATGGTCCAGAACTTGCAGCTCAAGCATTACTTTATCCATTAACGACATTTCAAGATATACCATTACAATCACGAATTATTTATGATAGTGGCTATTATTTATTAGCAAGAAGTGTTATGTATCGGGCAAGAGAATTGTACACACCTGAAGAAGAAATGTGGCTCAGTCCATACACTTCTCCATTGAATGCTAAAAATCTTGAAGACTTACCGCCAACGTTAATCATTACCGCTGAGTTCGACCCATTAAAAGATGAAGGAGAACAATATGGGGAGAGGCTAGCGAGATCAGGAGTTCCAGTAAAGCATTTACATTATAAGGGAGTTATGCACGGCTTCATTTCTTTTTATGAAGTGATGCAAATAGGTGAACACGGCTTAAGACAAACGACCACTTATTTAAAAGATGTGTTTGAAGGGGAGGTAGCAGTCGATCCTGATTTAGAAAAAGAGATAGTGTATCGTCCTAAAGGTAAAGAAGGGGTAAGGGAACATATAGAAGCGTATGCGATCGCTGCTTTTTTAATTATTCAAGATTTGCTTAATTAATCCTTAAATGGTTTAAGGGTTATAGACCTCCACCTCAACGCGTAGCGTAGGTGGGAACTTTTAATCAGGTGGAGTCGAGACTCCATCTGATTTCTCGATGTTTCAGCTTGCTGAAACGAGTTC
>SKSA01000242.1 GCA_007118195.1 Anaerobacillus sp.
CCGGACATATTAAAATCGATGCCGTTCCTTCAACTAACACAATGATCTTTCCATCTAACAATGCCGGCACAGCGACATCAGGACGTTCCGTGACTCGGTATTGTGGAAATGGTGAGTACGTAGAATCCTCAATCATTTCCTCAACGAATGAAGTTTCTAATATATCTTTTCCTTCCATTTTTTTGAGACGTTTTTTAAACTCGGCTAATGTTTCAGGATCAACCGTTTCTTCAAGATAACCGTAAGCAATTTCGGTTTTCGTCTCTTTTCCAGCTGACATTGTTTCAATTTTAAACAATGGATTTCTAAGGCGAGAACGAAGTAATCCAAGGTTCTTCTTTAAATTCTCAACCGTGCCCTCATGCGGTCCAAAAACAATCCCTTCACTAATCGGTTCTTCAACGGATCTTCCTTCAACATTAATCGCTCTCACACTGAGTGCTTCTTGCCAATGATCAAATAAAATAACGACATGACCATCTAATATATTTTCTTTAATTTCCTCATATTCTTCGACTACTGATACGAGTTGACTAGATACACCGTGATTAATGAAATAGTTTTTCACTTCTTCAACCGTCATCGTTTTTTGTGGAACGATCTCTACCATCGCAAGATCCCGCAAAATACTATTTAAGTGGTTATGTTTATGATCTTGTACTAATGTTTCGCAATGAACCGAATAACATCGATCAGCAAAATTCGGTCCAAACTCATAATAGTGAAAAGCAATATCAGAGCAATTTTTAAAGTCAGCTTTTAACCTTTCTTCATTTTCCGATAACTGAGCAGAAATCGTTGTTGTGCTTAGATTCGTACTTCCTTTATCAGTCAGGTCAGGTTCATTTGTTTTTTTGTTTTGTATTAAGTCTTTAAGCGGACGTGGTTTGCGAAAATTTCGTTTCATTTAGGCGACCTCTTTAATTTCTAACTTTAGAAAAAATTGTTAGTTTTAATGTAACCAATATAGGTGCCTGTCACTCGTCGAATTATATTTATAAGTAACTTTCGTGTTGAAATGATCGCGATGTTAAAATTTATAATTTCTACTAATAAAAAATAGGTGCCTATTTTTTTAGGCACCCTTTTACATATCCTCTAATTAATAACCGTAGCCTAGTATCCTACATAAGATGCTCCGATAATTACTAGAAGGATAAACAATACTACTATTAACGCAAAGCCTGCTCCTAATCCGTGAGACATAATCATATACACTCCTTTGTTTTTATTGTGGCTACTCCCACTTATGAGCACTATATTCATTTACTAAGAAATGTGACTAGACAGTTCCATTAATTCTTCGTTCATTATCTTACATATGATGCGCCGATAATTACTAAAAGGATAAACAGCACTACAATTAACGCAAAGCCTCTCCCATGCCCATATCCATGAGAAGGTCCAACCCCGTAACTATATCCACATGGATCATAGCAGCCATAACCGTACATAATATCCCTCCTCCTTTAATATATTTTGCTTGCATCCTTACACTAATAATTTATGTTGACTTAGTTTTTGGTGTTTGGACTTTTATCAATTTTTTTAGGATTTTCCCCAAGTATTTAAAATTTGCAAAAAATAAAGTGCCAGTCACCTCAGATGCTACTACATCTTGGTAACTGACACTTTATTTGGACAACCGCCGGATAATTTATCACAAAACCTAAAATTTTATCAAAAACAAAACTCCTTTTTGATCGTTCGTAACAGAGTATTCGGCTTGGTGGATATCAAGGATTTTTTTTACGATATATAGACCGAGTCCACTTCCGCCTGTTTTTCGATTTCTTGATTTCTCAACGCGGTAAAAAGGTTGAAAGATTTTCTGAAGTTCTTTTTCATCAATGTGAGCGCCAGTATTTAAGACACGTAATTCCGAAACGTTATCTCTATTTTTCAGGCTAATAAATACTTTCTCGCCTTCACCAGAGTATTTGACTGCATTGCTTATGACATTCGCGATTGCTTTTGTCATTAATTTTTCATCTGCTTCAATATAAAGCTCACGTTCAATTTCTGTGACAAACTCCAGCATTTTCAAATCACGGAAATAAAGAAAGTTTCCTACCGTTTTTTCCAAGAGATTCGATAAATTGATCGTTTTAATTTGTGGACTGAAGTCAAAGCTTTCTAACTGAGATACGTCTAAAATTTCATACACTAATCTTTCCATATCTTTCATAATTTCATAAGACTGTTGCAGATATTTATCTCGATCTTTATAAGCACCTATTTGATGAATCATTCCTTCTAATTGTCCACTTACCGCTGTGATTGGTGTTTTTAACTCATGTGAAACCGTCGCCATAAACTCTCGCCTTTTTTCTTCTTGTTCTCTTTCCTTTTGAATATCATCTTTTAACTGATCGTTTGCTTCTTGTAACTCATCCATATTTATTTTTAAGTTTTTGGCAAGTTTGTTCAAATTACTAGATAATTCGCCTAGTTCATCATTAGAAGCAATTTCTGATTTTGAAGAAAAGTCTAGTTGGGCCATTTGTTTTGCGGTTCGATTGAGCTTTAGAAGTGGCTTAGAAATGATATTTGAGTATAGATAAGCGCCAATGATTGAAATAATAATAATCGCGATCGTCATGTATGGTAAAAACATCAAAATGACTTTAGAAGCCTCATCAATCGGCTGCAGGGGAGCGACGACGTTTATCTGATATTGCTGTAAGTCATTTTTAAACTTCACTAGTTCAGAGATTGAAATGACCTCAGACCGTGTTAATTCCTCTTCTATGAACCGCCTATTGACCTGTTGTCGAAATGGGACATGATTTCTCCCCCTATTCATTTCTCCATTTAGTTTTTGGTCCATGTTCGTTGGAAAATAAATAATAAAGCCTGCCCTATTCTGAATAATCAAGTGTACATTATATTCATGGACAAAATCACCCAACAATGGTTCAGCCTCTGTAAATGTAAGTGGCTCAATTTTTTCAATAAGGGTATTGACGCCCTCATGCAATGTAGCTTCTTTATGGTTGTAATAGTAACTAGGAAGTAGAAAATAAAGGGTTAAATATATGATCAGTGCAGAAGCAACTAGTAGTAGTGTCGTAATGTAAAATACTTTAAAGGTGATTCTGTTTCTCTTCATATAAATCCCTTTCCATCGTATACCCTAATCCTTTAACCGTTTTAATATATGGAAGGCCTATTTTTCTACGGATATTTTTAATGTGAGCGTCGACGATACGATTATCGCCATAATAATCATACCCCCATATTTTCTCTAAAAGAATTTCTCTCGTCATCACTTTTCCACTATTTCCAATAAGCATCTTTACTATTTCAAATTCTTTTACAGTCAGCTCAATGAGTTCTCCTTCAACATACGTCTTGTAACCACTACAATCTAAGTTAATTTTTCCAAATGTGATTTCATCTTTTAGTGGGTCCGTTGTTTGCACTCTTCTAAGTACCGCTTCCACTCGCTTAACTAAAACATTAAATGAAAAAGGTTTAGCAATAAAATCGTCTGCTTCAAGTTCAAATGCTTTCAATTGATCTTTTTCTTCACTTAATGCTGTTAAAATGATAATCGGAATCGAGGATTTTTGGCGAATCATCCGACATAAAGAAAAACCGTCGATATTGGGTAGCATAACGTCTAAAATAATAAGATCGTAATCGTTCTTGTTGATCAGTTGCCAAGCTTCCGCTCCATCTTCCGCCATATCTACTTCGTAATTTTGCGCCTTTAAAAATTCAGTGATCAACTCTTGAATGTAATGATCATCCTCAACGACAAGAATATGATGTGACATCTTGTTCTCCACCCCAATGCACTTTGTGATTAATAGATACAGGAAGTATTATACTACAGCAATATGAATTTAATATGAATTGTTCGACAGGTCACTGTGACGC
>SKSA01000131.1 GCA_007118195.1 Anaerobacillus sp.
AACAAGTCACAGAAGTCTCCGAGCAAGATCAAGCCGTTTCGTATGACCAAAGTTTCGTTTCTAACGAATTAAAAGCGATGTTAAACGATGTGAAAACGAATCCTGCAACCATTTCCAAAATATTATCAATGGCAAAACATTATAAAAAAGAAACGATTTCCTCAAAGGACATCACATGGTGGTTGCAAAGCTCCGAACGCAACGCTAGACGTATTATTCAAGAAATGGAGCGAGCAGGCATTATCACCGTTACAGGAGAAGAACAAGTCGGACAACGCGGCCGCCCAAGAAAAATTTATCAAATTAAAGACGAATTGATGTAAGTGCGGAGGATTGTAGCGCCAAGCGATATGTTTCGCTAATAAAGTCGGAGAGTTGGCTGATAAAGGACTCAAATAAGCTGTTTCTTATGCGCTGTCCCAATATCTTGATTAGTTGTCCAATTTCAAGCAGTTGCTGTCAAATTCTTTTGATTTGTTATCTGATTTATTGCAGTCCGTTTATCTACTGAGGAATTCGCTAATAACCTAAAATACGCCACGAAAAAAAGCGAAATGAGTTTAAGATGAAGCTCATTTCGCTTTTTGCTCATGTACTGTACGTTGCGACGGCTGTGCGCCCTACCCGAAAAATACGTTTCGCAACAACGTTTCACAGAAAAGTTGCACTGGTGTAGCTGCTCGACATTTTTCGACGAAACTCGGGGCGTGACAGGCACCTTAAAAATACAGTTCTCTACTTTGCAGATGGAAGTCGCAGCCGCCCAACAAGGGGTCATTTTTCATTTTTAAACTGAACGTGTTTAACGTTTTTGATAGGTGATCTCTTTCTAGCTCACCAATATTAAATTCCAAGCCGTATTGATATAAGTTTTCACCGGTTTCTTGCTTCCAGACAATGACCCCATTCGTTTTGATCGTTTCATTCATTATTTTTGTTTTAAACTCTAAAGTAATATCTGGTTGAACCGGAAATTCAACATTTGTCGTAAATCGCATCCCACCGATACTAATATCCTCAATCAATGCTTTTGACTGGCCGAGACTGACTTTCTTTCCTTTAAAGGAAATGATCGTCATCCCTGAACAAAGAGGGAATTGCATGTTGATGCGATAATATTCGCGTCTATTTTCGGTAATGTCAGTGAAGCGTTTTGTTTTCGTAGCCTTTAAAATACCTCGTTTGACTAATTTTTCGAACTCTTTAACGGAAACCGATTTGCTAAAAATATATCCTTGGATGAAATGGCACTCGCGCTGCGCGAGAAACGTCAGTTGTTCCGTAGTTTCAACGCCTTCTGCGACAACTTTCATTTCTAGTTCACGTGCCATATAAATAATGCTTTTAATAATCGCTTCGGAATTTTTATCGTTACTAATCTCATCGATAAAGGATTTGTCAATTTTTAACTGATCGACACTTAAATTTTTTAAATAACTTAACGAGGAATAGCCTGTACCAAAATCATCTAAGCTAAATTTGATCCCTATTTTTTTAAGATCACCAATCACTGATTGGACTTTCTCTGCATGCTCGATCAAAGTTCGTTCGGTGATTTCAAATTCGATTAACGAAGGCTTAATCCCCGTTTCCGCCAAGATGCTCTTGATGTTTTCTGCGACATCTGTTTTGATGAACATTTTCGGTGAAATGTTAATGGAGATCGGCACGACCGGAATTCCTTCTTCTTTCCACTGTTTCAACTGCTCGCAAGCATTTTTAAAAACCCATTCATCAATTTTTAAAATAAGGCCCGTCTCCTCAGCGAGAGGAATAAATTCTAATGGTGATACCTTTCCCCATTCAGGGTGCTGCCAGCGAATCAGCGCTTCAGCTCCCACAATTCTCCCTGTCTTTGTCTCCACTTTTGGTTGATATTCGATGAAAAATTGTTCGTTGATCATCGCTTTTCGTAAATCTCTTTCAAGGGTGTATAATTTAAACGATTCAACATCCATGGAAGGAGAGAAAATTTGGAAATTATTTTTCCCAGCTTCTTTTGCTTTCCTAAGAGCGATATCCGCATTTTTAAGTAAATCTGCGGCACTTTCACCATCAAAAGGATAAAAGCTAATCCCGATACTTGTCGTAATGAATAACTCGTAGTCTTCAATGAAAAAAGGATTTTCGATTTCTTCTCTAATTTTCGTGGCTAAATGGATACATTCATCGACATTCGAACAACTTTTGATATATAGTAAAAATTCGTCTCCGTCACTGCGAGCAAGAAAGGAATTCTCCCCAACAAGTTTATGAAGACGATGTGAAATCAATTTTAGCAGTTCGTCACCTACAGCATGTCCTAAAGAGTCATTAATATATTTAAAGCGATCTAAATCAAGGCTCATTACAGCAAAGCTAATATGATGTTCTTTCGCTAACTCGATAAGGTTTGTAAGCTTTTCCTCAAATCGTTGTCGGTTAGGTAAATTCGTTAAATGATCATGGTTCGCGATATATTTAATCGTTTTTTGCAAATGTTTTTGTTCGGAAATGTCTGTAATAATACCATCGATATGAATAAGTTTCTCTTCATCATTTAAAACGGGGATTGCTTGACTATCGATCCACTTTATTTGATTTGCGACGATAATTCGATATTGATGTCTAGTTTCGATTCCCTTTTTTAATTGTTGATATTTATTTTCTAAAGATGGTAAATCTTCAGGATGGACAAATTTTTTGCAAACGTATGGATCTTTATAAAAATCTTGTGCGGATATTCCATAGATGTTTTCCATGGCCTCCGAACAAAAGGTTATCCGGTTAGAGTTCACATCAAATGACCACATTCCAACTCCTAAGTTATTAGAAATGTTTCGTAAGTAGGCTTCGCTTTCTTTTAATCTCTTTTCCATATGTTTCGCTTCAGTAATATCTCGGATCGTACCGATTAAACGGCTGATTTTTCCATTTTGATTGTGAATAACGTCGGCTTTTTGAAAAATCAATCGTTCTTTTCTGCTTTTATCCATTATTCGATACTCGACCTCATACGGTGTTCCGTGCTTTATAGCGGCTATAGCTAATTGTTCTACTTTCTGACGATCATCACGGTGGATAAGATTTATTAAATTTTTAAAGGAAGGAGTGAAGTGATGTTTGTCAATGTCATAGATGAGGTAAAATTGTTCAGATAAAAAAGCGGTATTCGCATTAATATCATACTCCCAGCTTCCTAGGTTCGCGATTTTTTCGACCTCATTTAAATTGTCTTGTAGTTTAATCATTTTATTTTCTTGTTTTTGTTGTTCAGAAAGATCTTTGATAATCGCATGGATCCCAAGCACCTCTTTATCCATTAAGATCGGTAAGTAAGTGATATGACATTGCCGTTCTTTGTGCCCTTTTTTATCGTACATTTTCATATCAAAATGGGTCGTTTTACCTTGCAGTGCTTTTTGGATATGGTAGTTTATTAACTCCAAATGGTGCTCAAAAAGAGTATGTACGTCCTTGTCGATCAGATCTTTTTCCTTAAAACTTAAAAGCAAGGAAAACCTTTTATTGATCGCTGTAATTTGACTTTTATCGTTAAAAATTACCATCGCATCAGGATGGTTATCAAAAAGAGTTTTATGAAGTTTATAATCATTCATTGAGAATAGTTCGGGATCGAGATTTTTATTAGTTATGAATCTATCTTTTCGTTTTGAAAAAAGTTCTTTAATTCCCATTTTAAATCAAACCCCTCTTATCTACATTTTTGTAAAAAAAATACATATCACCGTTTAAAGGGATATGCTTCCTTGTGTAACGGTAACTGGCTGGCATGGTGTATTTGTATTAGATGTCAGACAGGAAGATAAGATCGTCCTGGTGCTTCTTTTTATCTTCTTAAGATGACAAACATCCTACAAATACTACTTTAGCCCCTAT
>SKSA01000081.1 GCA_007118195.1 Anaerobacillus sp.
AATCGTCCGCCTTTTACATACCAGATGGTGGCGATGCTTCGTCATGAGGGTTTTGTATGTAAAATTATTTGGCGGCAGGTTATAAGACTTTTGGTGCTAGCTATTTTTAGTTAGTCTCGAAATTCATTATAAATTAATAAAATAATTAAGGAGTGTTTCAAAATGGCAGAAAAAACATTTAAAATTACAGCGGATACAGGGATCCATGCAAGACCAGCAACTCAATTAGTAAACAAAGCAGGGCAATTTGAAGCTGATATTACGTTAACTTACAAAGAAAAGTCGGTAAATTTAAAATCAATTATGGGTGTTATGTCTCTAGGAGTTGGACAAGATGCAGACGTAACCATTAAAGCAGAAGGTTCAGATGCTGACGCGGCATTGGCTGCTCTTGAAGAAGTAATTAAAGGTGGCTTAGGAGAGTAATGTTTGAAACGATAAAAGGAATAGCTGCGTCTAGTGGAATTGCAATTGCAAAGGCGTTTAAGCTTGAGAATCCAGATTTTAGCGTAGTGAGAAAAACAATTACCAATACAGAAGATGAAATCGTAAAGCTTGAAAATGCGTTAGCGGTTTCAAAGGAAGAATTAAAAGTTATTCAAGAAAAAGCTGAAAAAGAAATGGGTGAAGATAAAGCCGCTATTTTTGCAGCTCACCTTCTTGTTTTAAGTGATCCTGAACTTATTAATGCTGTAAAAGATAAAATTTTATCAGAAAAAATAAATGCAGAAAGTGCAATGGATGACGTTTCTTCAATGTTTATTTCGATGTTTGAAAGTATGGACAATGAATATATGAAAGAGAGAGCAGCTGATATTCGTGATGTCTCTCAACGTGTTTTAGGACACCTTTTAGGTATTCAGACAGCTTCTTTAGCAACGATTGACGAAGAAGTGATTATTATCGGTGAAGATTTGACGCCATCTGATACGGCGCAATTAAATCGACAATATGTAAAAGGCTTTGCGACAGATATTGGCGGGAGAACTTCGCATTCAGCAATTATGTCTCGATCATTAGAAATTCCAGCGGTAGTAGGGACGAAAGAAGCTACAACCAAAATCGAAGCAGGGGTCGTAGTCATTGTTGACGGTATCGACGGATTAGTGATCGTAAACCCAACGGACGAACAAATTTCGGAATACAAAACGAAATTAGCAACGTTTGAAGCACAAAAAAAAGAATGGGCAAAGTTGGTCAATGAAAAGACTGAATCAAAAGATGGTCACCATGTAGAGTTAGCTGCGAATATTGGTACCCCACAGGACCTTGATGGTGTAATTAACAATGGTGCTGAAGGTATTGGGCTTTATCGTACTGAGTTTTTATATATGGGTAGAAATGAATTACCATCAGAAGAAGAACAATTTGAAGCGTACAAAACAGTTGTTGAAAAAATGGCAGGAAAACCTGTGGTTATCCGTACGTTAGACATTGGTGGCGATAAGGAATTACCATATTTAGATTTACCGAAAGAAATGAACCCGTTTTTAGGGTATAGAGCCATACGTTTATGCTTAGAAGAGCAGGAAATTTTCCGTACTCAATTAAGAGCGCTTCTTAGAGCGAGCTACTTCGGTAATTTAAAAATCATGTTTCCAATGATTGCAACAATTGAAGAACTTCGACAAGCCAAAGAGATATTAAATGATGAAAAAGAAAAGCTAATAACTAATGGGGTAGAAATTTCTGATTCAATTGAAGTTGGGATGATGGTGGAAATTCCTTCAACAGCTGTTATGGCGGATATTTTTGCCAAAGAAGTAGACTTTTTTAGTATTGGGACAAACGATTTAATTCAATATACGATGGCTGCAGATCGAATGAATGAACAAGTTTCATACTTGTATCAACCATACAATCCTGCAGTATTACGTTTAATAAATTCTGTTATTACAGCGGCTCACCAAGAAGGGAAATGGGCAGGGATGTGCGGTGAAATGGCAGGAGACGAACTGGCTATACCGATTTTATTAGGTTTAGGTTTAGATGAGTTTAGTATGAGTGCTACGTCAATTCTACCAGCAAGAAGTCAAATTAAAAATCTTTCTAAAGAGCAGTTACAGCATGTAGCAAAAGAAGCGTTGACATTAGCAACAGCGACAGAAGTGGAGACGTTAGTAAAAAATAAAGTTTTAAAATAAGTCGGTTTTCGAAAATGTAGTTTCTATTGGACAGGTTTTCGAAAATAAAAAATTGGTAACATATACGAGAGGCTATTTAAAAAATAGTCTCTTTTATTTATACATTTAGATTAGGAAAGAAAAAAAATGAAAAAAACATCAATGAAATTGCTATTAGAAAAAAATAATTTTCGCTTATTTATCAAGAGTACTTGAAATTATCGAGAAAAACGACGAAAATAAATACATATATGTCGAATTCGGGATTTCACTATCTAGGAGGAAAAAAATGGAAGAGAATAAGTGTAATGAAATGCAGCAGGTAGCGCATATAGAAAAATCATTAAGAAAGATCGCAGATATTATTAAACAAAGAGGAAGAGAAATTTTAACACAGTTTCCAATCACTCCTCCCCAATTTATTGCGTTACAATGGCTTCACGAATACGGTGACATGACGATTGGAGAATTATCGACGAAAATGTATTTAGCTTGTAGTACAACAACTGACCTTGTCGATCGAATGGAAAAAAATAACCTCGTTGAAAGAGTAAAGGATACAAACGACCGCCGTGTCGTTCGAATTCATTTACTAGAAAAAGGTGCAACGATTATTCAAGAAGTAATTAAGAAACGACAAGAATATTTAAATGACGTTCTTAAGCACCTCTCTGAAGAAGAGGTTAATGTGCTTGAGCAAAATTTAAGTCATCTTTATGATGAAATGACTAGAGATTAATTGAGCATTGTACGTACTTTCATAGAAATACAGATGAAAAAGAGGGAAAGCATTGAATAAGGCAATTGGTGTTATTGACTCTGGTTTTGGTGGTCTAACAGTAGTAAAGGAATTGTTACGACAGCTACCGAAAGAAGAAATTTTATATATCGGGGATACAGCTCGTTGCCCATATGGACCAAGACCAGACCATGAAGTAAGGAAATTCACGTGGGAAATGATTAACTATTTACTATTTAAAGAAATAAAAATGCTTGTGATTGCGTGTAATACAGCAACTGCCGTTGTTTTAGAAGAAGCTAAAAGTAAGTTGAAAATTCCTGTGATCGGTGTTATTCATCCGGGAGCAATCTCAGCGTTAAAAGCAACCAAAAATGATTATGTTGCTGTTATCGGTACAGTCGGTACAATTCAGAGCGATGCTTATAAGAAGGCACTTACGAATATTAACGGGAACATAAAGGTAGAAAGTCTTGCTTGCCCACCTTTCGTCCCTTTAGTTGAAAAAGGTGTGTTTGATGGGGAAGAAGCTTATGAAGTTGTGAGAAAGGGTTTACAGCCTTTAAAAAGTTCTGCTATTGATACAATGATTTTAGGCTGTACACATTATCCGCTTTTAACGAATGTAATACAAGATGTAATGGGAGAGACGGTTGAAATTATCTCTTCAGGTGATGAAACAGCTAGGGAAGTAAGTGCACTTTTATATCATAATGAGCTTCTTTATACTGGAAACCGACAGCCAAATCATACGTTTTATACAACAGGTGAAGAAAATCGTTTTAAACAATTTGCTGTCCAATGGTTGGGGCAAAATGTATTAGTAGCGACGATTTCTTTAACGTAAAAAGTCCTAAAAGGGCTTTTTTTTTGCGGTGAAAATATTCATCCTTAAATGGTTTAAGGGTTATAGACCCCCACCTCAACGCGTAGCGTAGGTGGGAACTTTTAATCAGGTGGAGTCGAGACTCCATCTGATTTCTCGATGTTTCAGCTTGCTGAAA
>SKSA01000243.1 GCA_007118195.1 Anaerobacillus sp.
ATCACATCATGTCACGCTTCTTAGCATAGGCATCGTGCGGCTTTGCGACGAGTAACCGCAGGAGCAACTTCTATCGACCTTTAGAGGCTCACTCAAGAAAATCGACCGAGCATTTCTTTTTACATATAAAAAAATTATGTGAGCCCTTAGCTTCGAAGCTAGGCCCACACAATTGTAAATTTCACATTTTAAATTATAAATTATTGTGTAATTAATTTGTTGGATGAAAAGCTACCGCAATTTTATCAATTCCTAATTGTTCTCGAGCCATTAAGTTAATCTTTAAAGCCTCTTCTCTAGATAGCTCGTCAGCTTTCACGATTACCTTTACTTCGTCTCCTTCAGCAATAACGAGGACATCCTGATACCCTTTTGTCTTGATTAAAGTTTCTAACATTTCTTCTTTTTGAGCTAATACATGTAAGCTTTCATTTTTGTCGAATGCTTCACTTTGAACATCTGCAGAAGCATCGGCAGAAGCAATTACGGCTACATAATCTTCACTTAAACGATCTCTTGCAACTTGTCTATCTAAACGAATCGATGTAAATGTATCATCATTTGTAGAACCAGAAAAGATGTTATCATCCAATAAACTTTCTAATTCAGCATCTGTTACTTCTTCAAATCCAATAAACGAACCGTCATCTTCTCCTGTGATATCACTTGTTTCCTCTTTTTGGTCATCATCTAAATAAGCAAGATCCGTTTGAATCGGTGAAGTGATATAATACACCGATAATACAATAATTAAACTAAGCATCGTAAGCAACCATACCGTCTGTCTTTTTAATACCATTTTTTAATCCCCCTTTGATTTCTTAGGTAAAACAGAAACTCGATGAGATGGTACATCTAATACTCTACTCACAGCTTCTACTACCCACGTTTTCACTTGAATATTTTCAACACCTTGAGCTACAACAAGAACACCTCTAATGGTCGGTTTTTCTATTTTAGCTATCAGTGGCTCTTCCTTATCTCCACTTCGTGTGATCACGACTTGGTCATCTCTTGTGATGTCTTCAACTTTTCTCGTTCCACCTTCACGATCTGTCTCATCTGTATTTTGCTGTTTTGTACTTACATTCCTTTCAAACACTTTTGTCTCTGTTTCAGCTAAATTAATCATCACTGTTACATCAGAAACACCAACAATTTGTTCAAGAGCTTCGCGAAGTTGCTTTTCATACGTATATTCATAATCCTGCATTGAGTATGGCTCATCGCTTGAATTTTTACTGCTAAAAACAGCGACGTCCTCACTACTAACTTTTGTATCCTCTTTAAACACTGGTACACTTTCCTGGTTAAAACCTGATTTTGTAAAATTACTAAAAATCATTAATGCAAGCCCTACACAAAGGACAATTGCCAAATATTGAATTGGGGTACTTCGTTTTTTCTTTCCCCCCGTATTAAAGAGTTTTTTAAGCCATTGTCCATTTTGGTCATTGTTTGCTGTCATTGTTTTCTCCCTCCTTCCATTACAACTTCAATTTTCTCTATTGGAATATGCCACTCGGAAGATAAATAGCGAATAATTTCATTTTTATTGCTTTCTTCTTGTTGAGCAGGTTCGCTTCTTTTGGTCGTATCAATCGAAACTAAAGCGACAGCTTCTATAGTTTCATTTTTTGATGCACCTAAACTTGTATTATATGGTGAAAGATTGATCGCCACATTCGTAATACTATCGGAAGGGTCTTCTACTTCAATAAAGTTATTTAAAGTAACATTTACATCAACGATTTTCTTTTCAAACTTTGTAATCATCTCCTCTTCTACTTGTCTCTTTAGTTGGACAGCCACCTGTTCTGAAATATATGCTAGTTGAGCCCTTTCTATTTCTATTTTTTTATTTTCAATTGAATTTTCTATATCTATTTCTTGAAATTGCTCACTTAACCCTATCGAATTAACCCAACTATCAGCATCCTTTGAAAAAATTGAAAATAAAGGATTTAGTATAACGACTAGTAATAACAAACCAACAACCATTTTGACATATCTTTGCAGACTTGAATTTGGGAGGAGGAGTTCTAATATGGTTGCGAGTAGGATGAGTAAAATAATATTGCTAATCCATTCAGTTAAAAACTGCATTATATTCCCCCTTTCTTTTCAATTTGAATGTTTCATTGAGTTTTTTAGTTTCGGCTTCGTAGCATCCCTTTCAATCACTCATCCTTCCAAACTGTTCACTAATCACTCATCGCATCATTAATGATAAATTACCAGCTGCGACCATTATAGTAATCGCTAAGAAAAACATTAAACAAACAGTTGCTAAAGCTGCAAATACAAAAATGACGGCCTTACCAATAATCGATAAACTATGAATAATTGCACCACCACCGAGCGGTTGTAACACCGCAGCAGCAATATTGAAAATAAAGGCTAAAGCTAAAACCTTTATTGCAGGAAATGCACAAATTAATAACAAAATAGCTAGTCCTACTACTCCTACCGTGTTCTTAAGTAAAATAGAAGCACCCATGACTGTATCTGCAGCATCTGTGAATACTCTTCCTACAATCGGGACGAAATTCCCAGTAACAAACTTTGCCGTACGAATGGTAATCCCATCAGCTACTGCAGTTACCGCACCTTGAACAGAAATCACACCTAAAAAGACGGTTAAAAAAATGCCTAAAGTACCAACACTTATATTTCTTAATAGGTTAGCTAGCTTTGTCACTTTGTAATGATCTGTTAAAGTACTTACGAGACTTAACAATGCCGATAAAAAAAGTAACGGCAAAACGAAATGTTTAATTAAAAGCCCACTCGTATTCACTAAAAAAATAATTAACGGATGAAAAAGAGCAACAGATGTTAAACTGCCAGTTGAAGCGAGTAGTGCTAATAGTAACGGAAGTAACGCGATCATAAAGTTAATCATTGATGAAATTGCTGCCTGTGCATATGAAATCGCAACATAAAAACTATTTATAGCAATGATCAATAAAACCATATACACGATTGCGTTTGCAACTTTACTAACTGTGTTTCTTTCAAAGGCTGTTTGCAAATTTTGAAGAATAACACTGAAAACCGTTAATAAAATTAGCGTTCCAAGTAACTTTCCGTTCACAATAAGTTCGTGAAAGAAATATCGAACAAAACCTAATAGCCACTCTTTTAATGAAAATTGTTTTTCTCCACGAACGAATTCCATAAACGAACCTTTTTGATTATCTGGAAGAAAACCTCCATATTCATTAACGATTTCTTCCCAGTATTCTCTTATTTCATCGATTCCTAATTGCGAAAGCTGCTCGTTGACGAGGTTTTCTTGGGGTGCTTCTGCTATTGCTATAGTAGGTATGAGCAAGAAAATGAAGACTACTAGAACGAATATCTTTTTCATCATTAAAACCCCTATCTTAGCCTATAAATTCCCAAGAACTGAACTTCAAATCCTTTAATATGGTAATAAACCTATAACTGTTTCAATAATTGCCGTAATAATAGGAATGGCCATCACTAAAATAAATACTTTACCAGCTAGTTCAATTTTTGATGCTACCGCTCCTTGACCGGCATCTTTAGCAATTTGTGCACCAAACTCCGAGATATAGGCAATCCCGATGATTTTTAATATCGTTTGAACATAAACCATATTAACATTGGCATTGATTGCAATTTTTTGAAGCATCGTTACAATCATATAAATTTGATCAATGAGAAAAATAAAAATTAATACACCGACAAAAACAGTTAGCATAAATGCGAATATAGGTTTTTGCTCTTTTACTACAAGGGCTAAAAATGTAGTAATTAGCCCTAAGCCGACTATTTGAATAATTTCAATGGCCGCCACCTCCCTTACTGAAAGAGAAAGACACCTTTAAT
>SKSA01000195.1 GCA_007118195.1 Anaerobacillus sp.
AAATGATATAATTCACCGCCTGCAACGTGAACGCTTGCCGAATAAATGGGATAGCCAGGGTCAGGAACAATAACGACATCGCCTGGGTCTAAATACGCTAATGCTAAATGAGCAAGTCCATCTTGAGAACCGATCAATTGCAGCACTTCATCAGTACTCACGGCAACATTAAACTTCCTTTCATAATAATTGCTTACCGCTTCTTTAAACGCTAACGTACTATTGATGGCATAACCATATAAGTTTTCATTTAAAGCATGTTTGGCGAGTTCGTTCGTTACAAAAGGCGGTGGCTTCAGGTCTGGGCTGCCGATACTTAAATCGATCATATCAACCCCTTTGTTGATTTGTTCTTGTTTATATGTTCGTAATTGATTAAATATCCCGGTCGATAATGGGGTTAATCGCTTTGAGTAATGGATCATAGTCACCGCTCCTTTATGAATTTTTAAAATTATTATTCAATTATTATCGTAATAAAAAGTCTCGTCAAGAGTTCTTGCCAATTTCGTTTAAAAGATGTAGCGACTCTGTTAATAGCGTGACGATTTCGGATAAATCTCCGATGTGATCTTCATTAATTTTTCGGTCAAAACTTAAGGAGATTTTCGTGAAATAATGATTCGTGCTATTTTCGCCCCAAGTGAAATGAATTTCTTGGTGAATTTGAGGACGGTGAGCCCACTTTTTTTCTAACCTAGCTTGTATTTTGGCTGGAGTATCTTTAGTGTCATTAATGGGACCGTGTATATTTAGCGTTAATTGACAACCGTTATCTTTCGGATCATTTTCTAAAATTTCACCATAAAGGTCTTCGGGCTGAGCTTCTAATAAAATCGCTGCTTCAAAGGTATCGATATCATCGCTAACCTTAAAACTAACGGAATATTGGCGTGACATTTTTGCTAAATTCACTAAATCTTGACGGTCGGTAATCATAATTTCACCGTTTAAGTCATGGTCATAAATTTCCCCTTCCACAACTACTTTTAAGTTTTCATAGATCGTTGGATCGAACATTTCTTTTTACGCCCCCTTTATACTTCCGACACTTCACCTTTATTTTAATAAAAAACAAAAACTCCTGCCATAAAATGGCCAGGAGCCTTGTCGATCAATCATAATGTACTCTTGTTCCATGCTCATAACTTGCCTCTTCGTGCATCATTCCACCTCTGGCCATAATTTCTTTAATAATTTCTCGATGAATCGTGACGCCTTCAGAATTTAAATAGGGTGTCATTTGCTGTAAATTTTGATGAAAAAACGCTAATTCTTTATTCGTCCAGTCTTTTTTTGACATCATTGTAAGTTCTGTCATATCTCGACCAACGTACATGAAGTTACCTCCTCGGTAAAACACTATTCAATAGAAGATGAGTTTTTTCTCATCATTTCTAGTCTTTGTAGTAACGATGCCAACTATTCGATATAATGTGTACCATACATATTTTTTAGGAGGACTTATTTTATGGAACGTAAAGTAGCACTTGTTACAGGTAGTAGTCGCGGTATTGGGAAGGAAATAGCGATTCGTTTAGCTAAGAACGGATATGACCTTGTGATTAATTATGCCAGAAATAAATCAGCTGCCGAAGAAACAGCGAAGGAATTAGAGGCGCTTGGGAGTAATGTTTTAGTCGTAAAAGCAAATGTCGGTAAAAAAGAAAAAATCGATGAAATGTTTACACAAATTGATGAGCATTTCGGAAGGTTAGATATTTTTGTAAATAATGCAGCATCAGGAGTACTTAGACCTTTAATGGAATTAGAAGAGACTCACTGGGATTGGACAATGGATATTAACAGTAAAGCGCTCCTTTTTTGTGCACAAGAAGCGGCACGTAGAATGGAGAAAACGGGTGGCGGGAAAATCGTTTCATTAAGTTCATTAGGATCGATTCGCTATTTAGAAAATTACACAGTCGTGGGCGTTTCTAAAGCTGCCTTAGAGGCATTAACAAGGTATTTAGCCGTAGAGCTTGCTCCAAAAAATATCGTTGTGAATGCTGTTTCCGGTGGTGCCGTTGATACAGATGCTCTTTCGCATTTTCCAAATCGTGAAGAGTTGTTAGAAAGTGCAGCGAAACGAACACCCGCAGGAAGAATTGTGACGCCGAGTGACTTAGCAAATTCAGTAATGTTTTTATTATCAGAAGATGCTTCGATGATTCGTGGACAAACGATTATCGTTGATGGCGGAATTTCCCTTTTAGCTTAATTTAACCGGTTCAAGACCGTTATAAGCGTAAAACGGTTATTTTTCGCACTTTTATTCTTTCATAAAGTTAAATTTCTTTAGAATAAAAATTACCTCCCAGGAGATATTAACTCTTGTGGAGGTGATAGACATGAAACAGAACCAACAATCAAAAACTAACGCACAAAAAGTAAGACAGCAAAATCAAGCTTCTGCACAAGGGCAAAGCCAAGAATTTGCTAGCGAAACTGATGCTCAACAAGTAAGACAACAAAACCAACAGTCTGCTCAAAAGAAGCAGCAACAACAAAACCAACAATAATCGTAAAAAAGCACTCCTTTCAGGCGAAGGAGTGCTTTTTCATGTAATACAGACATATACTGAAAAAAACATCGATCCGATGATAAAAATGAAGGTTTTCGGTGCTAGGACTACTTAAAAATTGACAATCTCCATCATTCTACAAAAGCTGTTATTTATCTACATAACTAGTCAAAGGAAGTAATTTCATAAAAGCGAATAGTAATAAAAACATTGGATTTTTGTAAGGGGGAAAAGGAAGTGAACCAAATCGATTTTGATAAGCTCATTCAAATTCAAGTTGAACTTGCTGATCAAATTTTAAGTATAGAAAATGAAATACAATATTATGAACAGCTCGAAAAGGAAATGGTCATAAAACGAGAAAGAGAACTTCATAAAACTTTTTTAGGTTATAAAGGCGATAAAACTGAAACAGAGTTTGCCATTCATTACATTCAAGTAAAACTACAGCAAAAGAAAGAGTTGTTTACACATTTAACGAGAGCTTTTCGTCATCGTTCTGAAGAGTATGTACAAACATCTTGTAGTTCTTATTAGAAAATTTTTTCAAGCCACCCTGAAAAAGGGTGGCTGTTTCATTTCAAAAAAGAAATGAAAGCTGTATAATATAATAGATAGCAAAAAAACGCTTTAGAAGGAAAAAAAGGTGTTCAAATATTTCATCAAATTCTAAGGAGGGTGGCAACATTGTTTTTTAAAAAAAGAAAAAAAGAAGAGAAGGGAGAAGCAAACACTCAACCCATTGATGTAACAATTGAAAAGGTGAGACAAGCCGTTAATGAATATGCGGACGGACTTCCAAAAGGCATTTCACTTCGATCAATTGTTTTAGATGACCACTCGATTAATTTTGATGTATTAAAGGCAATATTAAAGGGCATGCCGAATCGTTCTTTTTACATGTCGAAAGAAACGTTTGAAATATTTGAAACAGCTGAACTTCCTGAGCAGATTGATCATGTTCAAAAAGCAGTAGACCAGTATATACAGGAGAACGGTGAAGAACCGATTATCCCAGGAAATCCTTATCGAAAAATCAGCTATTTTTTAATTAGACATTACTTGTCGATTGAACCAGAAGTTGAGTTATATCTAGATAAAGAGGATAAAATGGTGACTCACCGACGCCCGGAATAATACAGAAAGGAGCATAGCATGAGTTTCCCAAAGGCAGGAAGCAGCATTCAAGTTCACAGCTTTAAACATAACGGAACACTACATCGAATTTGGGAAGAAACCATTGTATTAAAAGGGACGTCAAATGTTGTAATAGGTGGAAATGATCGTATTTTAGTCAAGGAAGCAGATGGAAGACATTGGCGGACACG
>SKSA01000169.1 GCA_007118195.1 Anaerobacillus sp.
AAGACTTTAGTTAAACCTTTCATACTTTTATATCCCCCTTAGGATTTAATATTTTGATAGAAACGTTTTTTCATGAACTGAAAACGCTTGCATCATTTAGTAAAATTTTAGTTTATAATTTGAGTTTAGTCAATGGTTTTTAACTAAATAAATAGTTTTTTTCATAAATTCAGTATTTTATCATCTAAAAAACAATAAAATCTAACCTGATTTAAAATAAAAAAGAAAAAAGTTTAGTAAAAACTTTACTAAACTTTTTTCTTTAATCCTTAAATGGTTTAAGGGTTATAGACCCCCACCTCAACGCGTAGCGTAGGGTTGAACTTTTAATCAGGTGGAGTCGAGACTCCATCTGATTTCTCGATGTTTCAGCTTGCTGAAACGAGTTCGCTTTTCTCTTCTATAGCTTCTTTAAATATTAGACCTTATTCGAAAATGGTAATTATTTCCACAACTCTCTCCGCGAAGTCGTGACAGCTGAAGCCCCTGCACTTAAGGCGTCTTCTACTTCACGCTTTTCTCTAATCAATCCACCTGCGACAATCGGAATTCCCGTTTTTTCATATACTTCTTTTATAATATGTGGCATTACTCCTGGTAACACCTCGATATAGTCTGGCTTTGTCGTTTCTAAAAGCTTGTAACTAGACTTAAGAGCGATTGAATCTAATAGGAACAATCGTTGCACTGAAATGAGCCCATGTTTTTTTGCGGTCACCACGATGTTTTTTCGAGTTGAAATTAAACCTGAGGGCTTAATATCTTGGCATAAAAACTGAGCAGCATATTCGTCGTTACGCAATCCTTGAACTAAATCAGCATGAAGGAGTAATTTCTTTCCCTTGCTTTTCGCTAATTGAACAAGGCTTTTTAATTGTCCAATATGACTATTTAATAGAACAATATATGTATAATTGCTTTCAATCATCTCTTCAAGTTCTTTAACGCTACGAGCAGCCGGTAAAATCTTTTGTCCATGGAAATCCATTTAAACACCGCCTATCAAATTGATATCTTTCCACTTTACCACAGGAAAGCTAGTGACCTCAATTACATTCTGAGAAACTTCTCTAAAATTTTAAGCAGCCCAAAAGCAGCGACCAGATTTAGAAATTTAATTTTTATATTTAATCTCATACAAATCTTTGCGGCGGTCTCTCAACTGCGTTACATTTCCTGACTTACGATGACGTCGTAATATTTCTAAATCAACATCGCCAACAATGACCGTTTCAATGTTTGTTGGGCATTCGCCTTCAATACCATCTCGGGGAAATGTAAAGTCTGAAGGTGTAAATATCGCAGATTGGGCGTATTGAATATCCATATTTTCTGCTTCAGAAAGATTTCCAACAGTTCCTGCTATAACTGTATACACTTGGTTTTCGACAGCTCTTGCTTGAGCACAATATTTTACTCGTAAAAAGCCTTGGCGTTCATCTGTACAAAAAGGAGTAAAAATAATATTTGCTCCGAGGTCCGTTGCAATCCGTCCTAGTTCTGGAAACTCAATATCATAGCAGATTTGAATCGCTATTTTACCGCAGTCTGTATCAAACACTTTCACTTGATCTCCACCGCTAATTCCCCAATATTTGCGTTCGTTTGGTGTGACGTGAATTTTGTATTGCTTTTCAATCGTACCGTCACGTCTAAATAAATACGCTATATTGAAGATCTTTCCTTCTTCTTCGACAAAGTGCGATCCACCAATAATGTTAACGTTATACTTTACCGCAAGGTCAGTAAATAACGAAATGTAATCTCTAGTGAACTCGGTTAGCTTGCGAATGGATTGACTTGGTGACTTTTCTTCAATAAAAGATAATAACTGCGTTGTGAAAATTTCCGGGAAGACCGCGAAGTCAGACTGGTAACTCGCTGCAACATCAACATAAAACTCACATTGTTTAGCAAAATCATCAAATGAGTCTATTTTTTTCATTCGATATTGGATCACGCAAATGCGGACTGGAAATGATGTTTTAAAGTGTCGTTTCGATTTTGGTTGGTAATCAACGTTATTCCACTCCATTAACGTTGCATACTTCATCGATGCCTTATCGTCCTCTAAATAATTTTTATTAATACGCTTTAACGTAAATCCGTTCATTACTTGGAAGGTTAAAACAGAATCATAAATATTGTGGAGCATGACTTCTTCTACGTATTGTCGTGGGGTATAACGATCAGCATAATTAAAATAGTTTGGAATTCTTCCACCTATAATAATACTTTTCAAATTTAAATTCCTTGCTAGATCTTTCCTCGCTTCATAGAGCCTCCGACCAATTTTCATGCGTCGAAATTCTGGATCAACCATTACTTCCATTCCATACAAATTATAACCTTCCGGATCATGATTTGTAATATAGCCTTCGTCAGTAATCTCATCCCACGTATGTTGATCATCATACTCATCAAAATTGACAATTAAACTGGAGCAGGAACCGATAATTTGCCCTTCATATTCAACACAAAATTGACCTTCAGGAAAAATTTCAAGATGACTTTCTAATTGAACAATTTTCCATGGCTCCATATTCGGAAAACACTTTTTTTGAAGCTGTAAAACTTCCTGAAAATCGTCTTTCGTTATATTTCTTAATTCTATTTTCTTTTCATATTGCGTAATATCTATTTTTTTCATCAAAAAAGACTCTCCTTCAAACTGCTTAAATTAGCCTTAATAAGTGAATTTCATAAAACCTACAGCGAGCTATATCAAGCTCTATGTAGTTGCGAACGTTTTAACGCAACTACATATAGTATTCTAATAGCGAGAATGTGCAATTATGAAATTCATTAATTATAATTTAAACATAAAAAGAGAGTCTATCCAATTTATTTGATTTTTTTCAACTGTCTATTAATCATCTTCTTTAACTGAAATATGAACATCAATAAGTCCAATTTTTGTTTCTAATGGCACGGTAATAAACGTCTTCGTTGAACGGAAGTTTGACGTTCCTTCATTAATCATCGGCGGTGTTACGTCGATCATTACGTCTTCTTTCGATAATTCTGTTGCCGTCGTACCTGCGACCCAGTTGCCGAACTCCTGGATGGCACTCCAACCCATATCGTCTAACTCTTCGATCGTCATTCCACCCATCATTACTCCAACAATATTTTTAGCTGTTTGAACATCTATCGCACAAATAATTTGACCATTGATATGTCCATTTACACCTAATATTACAGCTACTTGATTGGATGGTACAGCATTTTGTTGCACCCTAGGTTTCAGTGGTTTTACTTCTACACCAAAATGATTTACAAATATATATTCAGTCGCCCGACAAATTGCATTAATATGTTTTGCGTTCAAAATTTTCGTCCCCTTTGCTTATTACCACTATCTCCTCTAGTAGCCTGAATTGAATTTCCACTATTAATCCTTAAATGGTTTAAGGGTTATAGACCCCCACCTCAACGCGTAGCGTAGGTGGGAACTTTTAATCAGGTGGAGTCGAGATTCCATCTAATTTCTCGATGTTTCAGCTTGCTGAAACGAGTTCGCCTTTAGTTTTTATTATATATTTCCTAGGTATATTTCGGTAGAAAAACGACAATATGTAAGAAAAAATACACAATTATTCATTTTCTGCCTGATCATTTTCCCTAATTAAGTACCATTGTTCCCTCGCCATGTCAACGAGTTTTGTCTCAAGTGAACGATTTTTATGGCCAATCACTTTTGAAAAATAGGTAACCGCATCATTTCGGTACTCTAAGCGTCGACTTAGTTCACCAATTAAATATAACAATCGCATCTCGGTCATTTGCGTACCGATGTAATCAGTCTCCATATATGATTGTTTATATTTCTCTAGAGAAA
>SKSA01000188.1 GCA_007118195.1 Anaerobacillus sp.
TAACAAGTTGTGCTAGTAATCTCTTTTCATAAGCTGTTAATGAAGAAGGAATTGATAATCTCTCTCCAATGAAAATAGTATCACTAGTTCTATTATTTAAAGATTTGATCGCATTTACTGAGACTCCATATTGTTGGCCAAGCCCCCATAATGTATCTCCACTACGAACTGAATGAACAGTTGATGCCTCAACAGCACTATTTCCAACAAATATTAACGACATCGCTAATGTAAAAGTCATAAATAATTTTTTCATAGTTTTAAAACCTCCGCTGAAATTTAATTGTTATCTCTAGCTCGCTTACAAGACTAACAGAATACTAGAGTTGATTCATTAGGTAAACGATGGAGCGATTTCCAACGAATTTCAGTGGAATTTAGAAAAAATCAAAAAATAGCTTTATACCAGTTTTTTAAGCGGTTACAAAATTATTTTTAAAAAACTTGTTTGTAAGAAAACATTCCAAGTTTGTTGTAGTGAAAATTCAGAAATATATAATCTTACTTAACAACCGATGTTAACGAAAAGTTAACTCATAAAAAATTAATTAAACAAAAGGGAGTGTTGGGAATGGATCCGATTTTCTTAATGAACAATGTTTGGATCATCATTTGTTTTACGTTAGTACTTTTAATGCAAGGTGGATTTATTTTACTTGAAGCAGGGTCAACAAGAATGAAAAATGCGGGGCACATTGCCGGTAAAACCATCTTTACAGTAGGTGCAGCCTCGTTAGTTTTCTGGGCTGTAGGGTATGGCTTCATTTATGGAGAAAGTATTGGAATTGTAGGTTTTTCAGATTTCTTTTACGGTGATTTTACGAGTGTAGTTGATGGGCTAGCAGGTTCAGTAGATTTCATCTTCCAATTAGCGTTTGCGGCGATAGCTTTAACGATTGCCTTTGGTGGATTTGCGGAAAGAGGAAAACTTTCAGCGTATGTCGTATTCGCGATTTTATTTTCAGCGTTCGTTTATCCGGTAGTTGCTCATTGGATTTGGGGTGATGGATGGTTAGGAGGTCTTGGAAAACAAGACTTTGCCGGCTCAACGGTAGTTCACTTAACAGGTGCGATGGCGGCATTAGCTGCAACCATCATTTTAAAACCTCGTATTGGTAAGTACAATAAAGATGGTTCTGCGAATGATCTAGCAGGTCACAACCAAGTTTATACAGCCTTAGGTGTTCTAATCCTTTGGGTAGGTTGGTTTGGTTTTAATGGAGGTAGTACATTAGAAGTTGATGGAGCATTCTTCGGATATGTTGCATTAACTACACAATTAGCAGCAGCAGCAGGGGCAGTAGCAGCGATGTTTATCGTCTGGGCGGTTTCAGGGAAAGCTGATATACCAACGACGTTAAACGGAGCGTTAGCAGGACTTGTGGCAATAACAGCTTCAACGGCTTTCGTGGCACCTTGGGCCGCTGTCATCATCGGTTTAGTTGCAGGTTTCATCGTTTACTTTAGTATGAAATTGTTTGATCGTTCTAAAATTGATGATCCAATTTTTGCCCTTTCTGTCCATGGTATCGCTGGTATTTGGGGGACTTTATCGACTGGATTTTTTGCCACACCTGAGCTTGCTGCCATGAATGGTGGATTACCAGGATTATTATATGGTGGTGGTTTAACTCAGTTAGGTGTTCAGACGTTGGGTGTTGTAGCATCAGGGTTGTACGCATTTATCGCTTCATATATCATTCTTAAAATTATGGATAAAGTCATGGGTGGTATACGAGTGACAGAAGAAGAAGAAATTATCGGTCTTGACTTAAGTGAACATGGAAGCTACGGTTATCCTGAAAGCATGCCAGAAGAAAAGAAACAAGGAGCTTAGGCGAAAGTTTCTGTGAGAGGATTGATTTCCTTGGAAAATTATCAACAATTAAAAGAGTGGCGCGAAGAAAAAATAAAATCAGTGTCTTCGGATCATTACGAGTTAAATAGATTTCATGACGTATTAATGAAAAAAATCGTTCAAATTGCTTTGAAGGAAGTAGAAAGTGAGTGGGGAAAGCCCCCTACTCACTTTGCTTTCTTTGTAATGGGGAGTGCTGGAAGAAGCGAGCAGTCAGTATGGAGTGATCAAGATCATGGGATCGTTTATGACGGCGAGAATGTGACTTTTAAAGATTACTTTTTAAAAGTTGGTGAGGAAATTACGAAAGGTTTTGCCGTTACTGGTTACGAAAAATGTGATGGCAATGTGATGGCCTCTAACCCATATTGGTGCAAATCTACCCTTCAATGGGAAAAGCAAATCTTAGAGTGGCTTGATGAAGCTGATTGGGAAGCGTTACGTTATTTTTCTACTTTCTTTGATTCACGAGTATTAGTTGGTGATGCTAATATATTGCTGAACCTAAAGCAAGTCGCTTTTTCAAAGTTAGCTGAAATACCTTCTTTGTATCAACGACTATATGAAAATGTCGGCTATATTAAGAAAGGGCTTGGAATATTTGGACAGCTTCTTCCCGAAGAAAAAGGGACAGATGCTGGGACAATCAATATTAAACAAACGATTTTTTTTCCCTATGTTAACTCACTTAGATTATTGGCACTGCTTGAAAAAATACCAGAAGCTTCAACTCTTGAGCGATTTCAACGTCTATCAGAAGAATATAAAACTATAAAAAAATATCAAGCTGACTTTTTAAAGCTTTTAAATTACCGACTGTATTTTCAAAAAGAAACGGTTAGTTATCAAAAAGTTCATTTGTTACAAGTGAAGTCAATGTCTTCAAGAGAAAAAGCGAGTTTAAAAGAGTTGATAAAAAACGGACGAAAGCTTTTTAAAGAGACGAAAGAAATTATTGATCAAAGGTGTTCGCGATGAATATGATCGGAATGATGCAATTTCTGCGGCAAATTCCAGAGAAATTAAGATCAAATTCGTATTCTTCACTAGCAAATCAAAATGTACCTAGTAATATTGCCTTTGTGAGGCAGTTACAAAGGGAAATGAAAAAGCAAGATGTACTTGAAGTTCCATTTGCCAATCTAAACGTAGTCGTTTTTGATATAGAAACCACAGGTTTTCACCCTAATAATGGTGATGAAATATTATCGATTGGTGCGGTGAAAGTTCAGGAAGGAAAAGTATTAGAAAAAGATGCTTTTTATTCCCTTATACACAATGAAAAGGGGCCATCAGATCAAATTCAGGCTTTAACAGGGATTTTAAAAACGGATTTATTAATGGCACCACCACTTGATCGTGTATTAAATGATTTTTTTCAGTTTGTGAAAAGTGATCCACTAATTGCTCATCATGCAAATCACGAACGAAGTTTTATGCAGCATGTGACATGGTCGGTTTTAAAAACTCGCTTTGAACACCGAGTGATTGATACGTCGTTTTTAACAAAGATAAATGAAGCAAATTTAAACGTAGTTACATTAGACGCTTGGTGTTATCATTATGGAATCCAGATTAAAAAAAGGCATCATGCATTACACGATGCCATAGCCACAGCGAACTTATGGGTTGAAAGTGTTCGACTCATCGAAGAAAAAGGCTTTCACTCTTTGAGGGATGTTTACTCTTATTTGGCAACACAAAAATAAATAGTTAAGAAGGGGTGGAGGTGGCTTGGTTCAAAAAATTCCTCGGCATTTAGCAATATTTCCAATTAGCAATGTAGTGGAAATGACTAATTTAACTGCACGACAAATTCGCTATTACGAAGACCAAGGTTTAATCCAACCTCTAAGGAACAAAGGGAAACAGCGAATTTTTTCATTAAATGATATTGAAAGTCTTTTAGAAATAAAATCGTATATTGATCAAAAAATTAATATCCCAGGTATTAAAGCGATTTTTGATTCAAAAGAAAGAGA
>SKSA01000119.1 GCA_007118195.1 Anaerobacillus sp.
ATGGTAGATGAATTTGGAACAGATCGAGTTCGAAATACACCAATTTCAGAGGCGGCAATAACAGGATGTGCCGTAGGAGCTGCTGTAACAGGAATGAGACCGATCCTTGAAATTCAATTCTCAGATTTTATTACTATTGCGACTGATCAAATTGTTAATCAAGCGGCAAAGCTTAGATACATGTTTGGCGGGAAAGGTAAGGTGCCTGTAGTGATACGGACACCTGGTGGCTCAGGGATAGGACTTGCAGCGCAACACTCACAAAGCTTAGAAGCGTGGATGGCACATATCCCGGGATTAAAGGTCGTTCAACCATCTACTCCATATGATGCAAAAGGACTGTTAAAAGCTGCGATGGATGACGATAATCCAGTCTTAGTTTATGAACATAAGGCACTATATGGCTTGAAGGGGGAAGTACCTGAGGAACCATTCTCCATTCCATTGGGAAAAGCAGATATTAAAAAGGAAGGCTCAGATGTCACGGTTGTCGCTACATCAATGATGGTCCATCGAGCATTAGAAGCAGCTAATGAATTAGAAAAAGAGGGTATAAGCGTAGAAGTAATTGACCCACGTACGTTAGTTCCGTTAGATGAAGAAACCATTATTAAATCGGTCATAAAAACTAGTCGTGCTGTAGTCGTGACAGAAGAGGTAAAGCGAGGGGCCTATAGTGCGGAAATAGCGAGTATGATCCAAGAAAGCGAAGCATTTGATTACTTAGATGCACCTATTCAACGCCTCGGTGCACTACCCATTCCAATGCCTTACAGCCCTGAATTAGAAAAAGCTGCAATTCCGCAAGTGCAGGATATTATTCATGCTGTTAAAGCTACAATGAACAAAATATAGAAAGGAGGGGTAGTGCAGTGGCGATTGAAATTTTAATGCCTACATTAGGGGCCACAATGAAATCAGGCACCATCCTTGAATGGTTCAAAAAAGAAGGGGAAGAAGTAGTTGAAGGTGAACCCCTCTTAGAAATAATGACAGATAAAATTGAAATGGAAATAGAAGCCGAAACGTCTGGAGTATTATTAAAGAAACTTTATGATACTGATGTCGAGGTCGCTGTAAATGAAGTCCTTGCCTATATTGGAGAAATAGGTGAGGAAATTCCAGAAAAACAAAAAGTAGCATCGCCCGCAACCGACGTGTTAAATGAAGAAAGTTTAAAGTCATCCTTGCATTCTTCTGGGGTAGATGTTGAAAACGATGTAGAAAACCTAAATAAGCCTCGAAGAACCCCAGCGGCTCTAAAGTTAGCTAAAGAACGTAATGTTGATCTTCAATCAGTTGCTGGGTCAGGGCCAAAGGGAAGAATTCATCTTGGTGACGTGAAAAAATACTTAAAAGCAAGCGATGGTGTTGTAAAATCTACACCACTTGCTAATAAAATCGCTGATCATCATCAAATTGATCTTTCGGCAATAAAAGGGACGGGAGTAAATGGAAAAGTGGTTAGTGATGACGTGAAGAGTAACGTTGTAGAACCGCCACATTCTCAAGAGTTAACCAAAACGCCAGAGACTGTTCCAATGCAAGGTGTTCGAAAAATTGTCGCAAAACGGATGGTAGAAAGCGCATTTACGGCTCCACATGTTACGTTAACGAGTGAAGTAGATATGTCTCAGTCAATGGAGTTAAGAAAGCAGCTTCTTCCTATTATAGAAAAACAAATAAACAAGCGTATATCTTATACAGAGATCATCATGAAAGCGGTGGCTTATACATTAGGAAAACATCCAATGTTAAATGCGTCACTTAATGAAGACGAGATTATCATTCACCCTCAAATTAATATTGGACTCGCAGTTGCTATCTCGAATGGTTTAGTTGTACCTGTAGTAAAAGATGCTGATCAAAAAGGATTAGCAGAACTCACGGATTCTTGCAAACATTTAGGGTCTTTAGCTAGGGATGGAAAACTGACAGCTGAATATATGTCTGGTGGGACTTTTACGATTAGCAATTTAGGAATGTATGATATCGACGCCTTCACACCAATCATTAATCAACCTGAAACGGCTATTCTAGGTGTAGGACGGATCCATGAAAAGCCTGTGGCAATAAATGGTGCCCTTGAAGTACGTCCGATGATGGCGGTTAGTTTGTCATTCGATCATCGTATTGTAGATGGCGCACCCGCAGCGGCATTTCTAACTGAATTAAAAGCGCTATTAGAAAATCCATTTCACCTACTAGTATAAGGAGTCGATTGTCTTTGAAAACGTATAATCTCGTTGTAATCGGAGGAGGACCAGGCGGTTATGTGGCTGCAATTCGTGCTGCGAAACTAGGGTTGTCAGTCGCTTTAATTGAAAAAAGTGAATTGGGTGGAACATGTTTAAACAGAGGCTGTATTCCTTCAAAAACATTACTCCGTCATTCGGAAGTAATTGAGTCGATTAAACATGCGAAATCTTGGGGAATTGAAACCGGAGAAGTGTCTTTTTCGCTTGAGAAGATGATAAAGCGTAAAGACCAAGTCATTAAACGGCTTCGTACAGGGATTTCCTCGCTAATAAAAGCAGGGAATATTGAGCACTATAATGGATTTGGTGAAGTAACTACAAATGAAAATATCCTTGTCACTATGTCGGATAACAATAAATATGAATTGAAAGCTGAAAAGATGATTTTAGCTACAGGTTCAGAGCCTTTTGTCCCACAAATTTTAGGTATCGATGAAGTCGAAGTATATACAAGTGATACGATTTTTGATATTACCGAAATCCCTAATTCGTTATTAATTATTGGCGGTGGGATTATAGGTTTAGAATTTGCCTCTATTTTCTTGAGTTTAAATGTTGATGTAACGGTGGTGGAACTAGATGATAGAATCGTTCCAAATGAGGACAAAGAAGCCACAGAAGTATTACACAAATCTTTGAAGAAAAAAGGAGTAACTATTTTAACTAGTGCAAAGGTAAAACAATTATCTGAACAAAATAAAGTAAAAATAGCTTCCATTGAATTTAATAATGGAGAAACGAAAGAATTAACGTGCGACGATGTTTTAGTAGCAGTTGGTCGAAAACCGTGTTTATCTGGAATTGAAGGGTTAGGACTGAATATGAATGGTCCTTTTGTTGCAGTAAATGATCGACTACAAACGAACATTCCCAATATATTTGCAGTTGGAGATGTTATTGGTGGCTGGCAGCTTGCACATGTTGCAAGTGCCGAAGGACTCGTTGCAGCAGCGAATGTAGCCAATGAAAATGAAAGCATCGATTATAAAGTTGTGCCCCGTTGTATTTATACAAGTCCTGAAATTGCAAGTGTTGGTTTAACTGAAGATGAAGCTAGAGAAAAAGGATTTGAAGTGAAAACCGAAACGCACCATAATATGGGGAACGGAAAAGCGCTTGCTATGGATGAAAAAGAAGGTTTTATTAAGATTATCGCTGAAAAAACATATGGAGAAATTTTAGGTGTTGTAATGGTAGGGCCACATGTTACTGAAATGATTTCAGAAGCCTCAGCGTTTATATATTTAGAAGGAACAGTTGATGAAATGGCGAAGATGATACACCCGCACCCAAGTCTTGCAGAGGGCTTTTTCGAAGCCGCATCTTCTTGGCTAGGAAAAGGAATTCATAAATAAAACCCCTATACAGATTATTATGGGAAACAAACTTAAGTGTGATTAGAATTGTGTTTTGAGAGGATCCAAGCAAAATAATTTTGTACTTTTAAGCCTATCCCTAATAGTAAAAAAATTTATATCTCCCCCCTTATTGGTATAAAAAGCTTTGAATTATAAAATGCTCATTTTGGATCCTTTTAAAATAAAGTGTTCACTGTTATATGCGGTGAACACTTTAAAAAT
>SKSA01000223.1 GCA_007118195.1 Anaerobacillus sp.
AATTGGTGCGGTCGAGAGGACTCGAACCTCCACGGGGTAACCCCCACTAGCCCCTCAAGCTAGCGCGTCTGCCATTCCGCCACGACCGCATCTTATAAACAGTAGACAATGAAGATCATACAGTAAATCCTTTATAAAATAAAAAATGGTGCGGGTGAAGGGACTCGAACCCCCACGTCAAAGACACTAGATCCTAAGTCTAGCGCGTCTGCCAATTCCGCCACACCCGCATTTTTTTATTATATATATGGCGGACCCGACCGGGGTCGAACCGGCGATCTCCTGCGTGACAGGCAGGCATGTTAACCACTACACCACGGGTCCACACATTTAATGGTGGAGGATGACGGGTTCGAACCGCCGACCCCCTGCTTGTAAGGCAGGTGCTCTCCCAGCTGAGCTAATCCTCCGTAGTATTGATGATGTTTTAAAATTAAGTGGTGACCCGTACGGGATTCAAACCCGTGTTACCGCCGTGAAAGGGCGGTGTCTTAACCACTTGACCAACGGGCCAAATAAATGGCGGAGAAGGAGGGATTTGAACCCTCGCGCCGCTTACACGACCTATACCCTTAGCAGGGGCACCTCTTCAGCCACTTGAGTACTTCTCCATTTTGGCTCCACAGGTAGGACTCGAACCTACGACCGATCGGTTAACAGCCGATTGCTCTACCACTGAGCTACTGTGGAATGTTTCTGTTTCGACTTAAATAAGTCTAACTTGTTTCATCAATTTTGTCAACAAGATTTTTCGCTTCAAAATCAAGCTGTCGTTTGTTCAACTCATTTTAGCGACTTTTATAATTTAACATATTCATTTTAAAGCGTCAACTTTTTTTGAAAGTTTTTATCATCCTTATTTTCCCTTTACACTTCCCGCATACATACCTATTCGTATCGATTGCTCTTTTCCTATTAAATTGTGTTCCACAAGATGTGCAACTATATACGTGTAAAGTTTTACTTACTCGCTTTTGCCCCGGAATAATCTCACAATATTTTGTACCACCTACTTCTGCTAGTAGCTGTTGAAAATCTTTATCTATATGACGATACCCCAGCCTTTTAATATGTAGATGGTAATGACACAACTCGTGCTTGATGATTCCGATTAAAGCTTCAACACCATGACACTCTAATTGCTTAGGATTAATCTCAATATTATGCGAACCGAGCAAGTATCTTCCCCCAGTCGTCCTTAGTCTCCCATTAAATGTAGCGTTATGCTTAAAAGGTAAGTTAAAGAATTTTAATGATATTTCTTCAACTAATTGTTGTAATTCGTGATCATTCATAAAATTCATACCCCTTATTTCGATTATGTCAAAAAAAGCTTCAACACTGACAACCATTCCTTCATATACTAATCATACTAACACAATTATTTTTTCAATATACGCACAAACGCACTACTTACCAATCCAAATCTTCAAATAGCACCTTATACATTTACAAAAAAATCAAAGGCTCACAATTGTTTATCATTCCAAATTAGGAAGGGGGACTTCCGATGCCTGACTGGCTACAAAAGCAACTTAGGAACGCTTTCCGAGATAAAAACTTACAACAAATTCGTCTTCTAAATCAGTGCTGGTATTATTACCATCGGAGGTATGAACCACAAGTTGTTTCGAGAAAAAGAACAAAATAAATGACGGCACTAAAGTAAAAACTTAGCTGTTAAAGCAATACTCACACACCAGTTACCTGATCATTCATGGCTATATTCGCCTTCACTATCAATAATGAGGCTGTCCCATAAGCGTCTGCTCTCCTCAGAAAAATATCAAATATAGATATTTGCACATAATCCATTTCTAGTATCCGAGGTGAACGACACTTTCTTTCGGGACAGCCTCACAACATTTTCTTATTCTTTACATATCCAGCGCTCCTCTCTTCACTTCAAAGGTATGAAGATTCAAACACTGTTGTTACTTGATCACTACGATAACTGTTTTTCTGGTTTTAGCATCGTTAACGCAATTCGCTGCTTTTTAATATCAACCGAATCGACCCAAACCGTAACGACATCGCCTACCGAGACAACTTCCATCGGATGTTTTACAAAACGGTTCGTTAACTTCGAAATATGAACAAGCCCGTCTTGTTTTACACCGATATCGACGAAAGCTCCAAAATCGACAACATTCCGAATCGTCCCTTGAAGTTCCATTCCGGTCTGTAAATCTTCTAATTGTAATACATCTTTTTTAAGTAACGGTGTTGCCACTTCATCTCGCGGGTCACGCCTTGGACGGATAAGCGCATCAATAATATCTTTGAGTGTCGGGATTCCGACTTCTAATTCCATGGCAGTTTCTTCTATATTTAATTGCTTTAATTTCTCACTCAATTGCTCTGATCCGATTTGGTCTGTAGACGCCCCTACTTCCTTCAACAATTTCTTCGTTTCTTTATAGCTTTCAGGGTGAATTCCTGTTTGGTCTAATGGTTCAGCTCCATCAATCACCCGTAAGAAACCAATACATTGCTCATACGTTTTAGCACCTAAACGAGGAATTTTCTTAAGTTGAGATCGATTAGAAAATTTACCTTCATCTTCACGCTTTTTAACAATATTATTCGCAACCGATTTGGATAATCCTGAAACATATTGTAAAAGCGAACTTGAGGCTGTATTTACATTTACCCCCACTTGGTTAACAACTGTTTCGACGACAAATGTTAACTGATCGTTCAGTTTCGATTGAGTAACATCGTGTTGATACTGCCCTACCCCAACCGATTTCGGGTCGATTTTCACTAATTCCGCTAACGGATCTTGTAATCTTCTGGCAATCGAAATCGCACTACGCTCTTCCACTTGTAGGTCAGGAAACTCTTCTCTACCTAGCGGCGAAGCTGAATACACACTTGCTCCAGCTTCATTTACAATTAAATAATAAACTTCTTTATCTACTTCTTTGATAACATTCGCAACGAATTGTTCCGTTTCCCTTGAAGCAGTACCGTTCCCAACTGCGACAACTTCAATATCAAACTTCTTTATTAACTCAAGGACCACTTGCTTTCCTTTTTCTACCTCGTTTTTCGGTGGTGTAGGATAAATGACCGCAATGTGAAGTACTTTTCCTGTTTCATCTACAACCGCTAATTTACATCCTGTTCGATAAGCAGGATCGACCCCTAATACTACCCTTCCTTTTAAAGGTGGTTGCAAAAGTAAGTTTCGCAGGTTTTCAGAAAAAATATGAATCGCTTGGTCCTCAGCTTTTTCTGAAAGCTCCTTACGAATTTCACGCTCAATAGACGGTTCAATTAACCGTTTATAACTATCTGCGATCGTCTCTTCAATATATGGAGTTACCGGAGAGTGCAGCCGTTGAATAAACTTTTTTTCAATAACATTAATAATTTTATCTAGAGGAGTCAAAAGTGAAACTTTTAAAATGCCCTCTTTTTCACCTCTATTAAGAGCTAAAACACGATGGGGGACAATTTTACCTACTTGTTCTTCATACTCGTAATACATCTCATAAACGCCTTTTTCATCTTTTTCTTTCTCTTTTTCCTTTAACAACGAGGCAAGCTTTCCTTCTTTAAATGTCATATGACGGACCTTTTGGCGAATTTCAGGATCATCAGATATCCATTCGGCAATAATATCTTTTGCTCCTTGAAGAGCCTCTTCTGCGGTATGTACTTCTTTTTCTTCCGAAATATACTCATTAGCTGTTTTTTCAACATCACCCTCCGCAGGAAAAGACATTAACCATTCAGCTAACGATTCTAACCCTTTTTCTTTTGCAACCGTAGCGCGCGTTCGGCGTTTTTGTTTATACGGTCGATATAAATCTTCAA
>SKSA01000319.1 GCA_007118195.1 Anaerobacillus sp.
TTAGTAATAACTAAAAGAGGATGATGAAGATGGAACAAGCGCTTCAAGATTTCCGACGTCGTTTATTACTAGCTACTCATTTACAACCTTTTTTACAAAATACTCCTTTTGTTATCAAGCTTGAAGTAAAAGAAAAGAAGGATTATTTTCTCTTAACATTGGCGGATGGAACGGTCCATATAACGAAAAACGAGCATAGAGAAGATGTCGATCTCGTCATACAAGGAGATGAACAAGCGCTTCTTCGGATTGTAAATGGTCGTGATCGATTGCAGAGGCTTCAAAAGAGAAATCAAATCACTATGCAAGGAAAATACTCTGAAGTTTTGAAGGCGGAAACGGTATTTTATTTAAATCAATAGGAGTTAATGAATTTCATCATGCCATTTGGCGGCAATAAGATACATCTAGTTGAATTAAACCGTTCGCAACTTGATGTATCTTGAGGTGTCTAATGTATTGGAATTATGAATACACTCGAGTAACAATAAATGCCAAAAATAATTTTTGAAAAATAAATTGACACATTTCGTTCAGCCGTGTTAAGATTTGTTCTATTAAAAGAGATAAAACAAAAACAATTCGAAATAATTAACTTAATACTCTTATCAAGAGAGGTGGAGGGACTGGCCCGATGAAACCCGGCAACCGCTAAGTAATTTATATTACTTAGGAAGGTGCCAATTCCTGCAGAGCTAAAGGCTTTGGAAGATGAGAACGTAGACCTTATCTATTAAACCTTTCTGCTCTTCTGTAGCCAGAAAGGTTTTTGACTTTTTAGGTGTCTGACACCGCCCGTGGACAAATTACAAAAATGTCCGTGAGTGGTGGACACCGCACCAATTATTGTACGTATAACAGTAGGTTATATGGTTTGACACTTTATTGCTTTAAATAGAGTAGACGCATAAGAATAGTAAATTATTTAACTACATTATACAGCACGAGCTTTCGAAAAGGAGTGATCGACATGATTACGTTAAATTCACTTAAAAAAATATTTCAAACAAAAGACGGCGATGTAACAGCTGTTGATAATATAAATTTAACGATAAATAAAGGAGAAATTTACGGAATCATCGGCTACAGTGGCGCGGGTAAAAGTACGTTAATTCGCTTGTTAAACATGTTAGAGCGTCCGACATCCGGTGATGTAACTGTAGCAGGGAAAAAGCTTTCTGATTTAAGCGAAAAAGAACTTCGTCATGCCCGCCAAGAAATTAGCATGATCTTTCAACATTTTAATCTACTTTGGTCAAGGACGGTGCGCGAAAACATCGCTTTCCCGTTGGAAATTGCCGGTGTGCCGAAACAAGAAAGAAAAGAACGAGTAGAAGAGTTAATTAAGCTCGTTGGTCTTGAAGGAAGAGGCGGTTCATACCCATCACAGCTCAGCGGTGGTCAAAAGCAACGTGTAGGTATTGCCAGAGCGCTCGCAAACAACCCGAAAGTGTTGTTATGTGATGAAGCAACATCAGCGCTAGACCCAAAAACGACCGACTCGATTTTAGACTTACTTGTCGATATTAATGAAAAGTTGGGTTTAACGATTGTTTTAATTACTCATGAAATGCACGTCATTCGAAAGATTTGTCATCGTGTCGCGGTCATGGAGAACGGAAACATCGTTGAAGAAGGGCCAGTCCTTGAGGTGTTCCGTCAACCGACACAAAAAATGACCCAAGAATTTGTAAAACAAGTGACAGAGCCAGAGGAAACAAAAGAAACGATTGAACATCTTTTACAAGAAACGAAAACAGGCAAAATCGTTCAGCTAACGTTTGTCGGCGGCGATGCTGAAAAACCGTTAATTTCTGAAATGATCCGCGCTTTTAATATTGATATTAATATTTTACAAGGGAAAATTTCGCAAACTCAAAATGGCCCTTATGGTGCTTTATTCGTTCACGTTGATGGTGATATGAGTGAAGTCGAAAAAGCGATTGACTTTGTTCGTGAAAAGCAAGTAAAAGTGGAGGTGATTAGCAATGTTTAACGAGTTACTTCCGAATGTAAGATGGTCGCAAATTTGGGACGCAACAGCAGAGACGCTCTATATGGCATCCATTTCTGTTGCCGTTACATTAGTGCTAGGGATCATATTAGGTCTTATTCTTTATTTAACGGATAAGGGGAATCTTTGGGAAAATAAAATCGTTCATGCGATTACAGCAGCTTTTGTGAACATTTTCCGATCGATCCCGTTTATCATTTTAATTATTTTACTCATCCCATTTACGAAAGTAATTATGGGCACAATGCTTGGGGCAAAAGCTGCACTGCCAGCGTTAATTATCGGTGCTGCCCCGTTCTATGCGAGAATGGTTGAAATTGCTCTTCGTGAAATCGATAAAGGAGTGATCGAAGCAGCACAATCAATGGGAGCTAGCCAACTTCAAATTATTTATAAAGTGTTAATTCCAGAGTCACTTCCCGCATTAATTTCGGGGATTACGGTAACAGCGATCGCCCTCGTTTCATTTACGGCGATGGCAGGCGTTGTTGGTGCCGGAGGTCTTGGTGATCTCGCCTTTTTAGACGGTTTCCAACGTAGCCGCAATGACGTAACGTTTGTTGCGACCGTCGTTATTTTACTGATCGTCTTTGTTCTTCAAGCGATCGGCGATTTCTTGAAACACGCAACAGATAAAAGGTAGTTTTGCTCATTGAAAAGCGTGCGACTTAACTTTTTGAAAGTTGTTAATTGTAGCAAGTTCGCTTTTCTAGCTCGTAATCTATGTTCGCCATTTTTTCTTCTATAATTAAAGAAGAAAATTTTATAAATAAAAAAACAATGAAAGTATCGAAAGGGGAAAATACAAAATGAAAAAGTTAGCAGGGATTTTTAGTGCAGCTTTATTATCACTAGCATTAGTTGCTTGTGGACAAGGAGAAGAACAGCCAGCCGAAGAAACACAAACAGCTGGCGAACAAACAGAAGAAACGGTAGATGCAACAGAAGAGGCTGAAGTTGTTAAATTAGTCGTTGGTGCTTCAAACGTTCCACACGCAGAAGTATTAGAAGAAGCAGCTCCGATTCTTTTAGAAGAAGGAATTGAAATTGAAGTGGTTCGTTTCCAAGATTACATTTTACCAAATAGAGCGTTAGCTGGTGAAGAGTTAGATGCAAACTATTTCCAACACGTTCCTTACTTAAATGCTCAAAACGCAGATCACGACTATGGCTTTGTGAATGCAGGTGGTATCCACATTGAACCAATCGGTATTTATTCGCAAAACTATGCGAGCCTTGATGAGTTACCAGAAGGTGCTGACATCATTATGAGTAGCGCTGTTCCAGACCACGGCCGTATTTTAGCAATGCTTGAGGGTCACGGACTAATTACTTTAGCAGAAGGCGTAGGAATTAGTGCAACATTAGATGATATCGTTGATAATCCTAGAAACCTTAACTTTAATGATAGAGTTGAAGCATCATTACTTGCACAAGCTTATTTAAATGGTGAAGGTGACGCTGTATTAATTAACTCTAACTTTGCGATTGGTGCAGGTCTTAGCCCAGGAACAGATGCAATTGCTTTAGAAAACCCAGAAGATAATCCTTACGTGAATGTTATCGCTGTACGCGGTGGTGACGAAACTCGTCCTGAAATCCAAAAATTAGTAGAAGTACTGCAATCAGAAGCGATCCGCGACTTCATTTTAGAGACGTGGGAAGGCGACGTAGTACCAGCGAATTAATCCTTAAATGTTTTAAGGGTTATAGACCCCCACCTCAACGCGTAGCGTAGGTGGGAACTTTTAATCAGGTGGAGTCGAGACTCCATCTGATTTCTCGATGTTTCAGCTTGCTGAA
>SKSA01000278.1 GCA_007118195.1 Anaerobacillus sp.
CAAGGACGGTCTACTGCTGATTTATCCTTATTTACTTTCAGCTTTAGTTTCTTTTCAATGAACTCTGATACCGAACTCATAACCCGAGTGCCTGCCTTTTTCGTTTTCACGTAGATGTTACAGTCATCCGCATAGCGCACGAATTTATGTCCTCGACTTTCTAACTCCACATCTAATTCGTTTAGTATGATGTTTGAAAGAAGTGGACTTAACGGACCACCTTGAGGAGCACCTTCTTCTGTATCGTAAACGACTCCATTGATCATAACTCCTGCTTGTAGGTATTTTCTGATTAATTTCAGTAGATTTCTGTCCTTTATTTGTTTCACTAAGATACCCATTAGTTTGTCATGGTTGACTCTATCAAAGAATTTCTCAAGGTCTATATCAATTACCCACCTATTTCCCTCTTTAATATATCCCTTTGCTTTTCTCACTGCATCATGTCCTCGTTTATTCGGACGAAATCCATAACTTTGTTCGGAGAACATTGGATCAAAGATAGGTACTAACACTTGGGTAATCGCTTGTTGAATGAAACGATCCGTCACGGTAGGTATGCCTAATAACCTTACTCCGCCGTTCGGTTTCGGGATTTCGACACGTCGTACGGGTGAAGGTTGATAGGTACCTTCTCTTAAAGAAGAGCGGAGAGTTTCCCAATTTTCATAGAGATGTCTTCGTAGGGATTTTACAGCCATTCCATCTATGCCATGGCTTCCTTTATTGCTCTCTACTCGCTTTAGCGCAAGTAAAAGATTTTCTCGTGACAGAATTCGCTCCATTAACAAGTTTGACATTCCTTTCTACGTGAATGAGTGTGTCTGTTTGTTTCAATTCCTGCTCAGCCCTCTTGAAGTCCCCTATGTATTCACCATTTCCTCCTTCAAGTAAGTCCGTAGGATTGTCTGCTTCAGCACAGGAAATTGCACGCCAAGCTCTCATTCTTCCTAATTGTTCAGTCCTTCCCTCATCATCTCGAGTTGACGAGGTACTATGACTTCTGCTGACTTCTGACTGTTCAACTATTCATCGCTGAATAGGTTACCGAGTGGGCTCGGCTTATCAGTCAGACCTCCCCAGGTAAGAGTACAATCTTTCCTTCCATCTATCTGCTTCATTTACTCTGTACCACCTTTGGCAGAAAGGGCTTTGTTTTGCATGGCAAACTCACCCAATGATACCTAGCCTTATATGAAGTTCGTGTTCCTCAGACCGGAAGTTTGCCGCCCGCTTCCTTCAGATTTCACGTCGCCGTGAACACCCTTGCGTTAAGCTAACCGTTACTTCTGCCTTCACGGCTCGGGACTTTCACCCTAGAGATTGCACCCATGCTGGGCGCACCATTGAAAAGCCTTTAGTCAATGGACTAAAGGCTTTCAAAACATTAATCAGAAATATCTGTACCGAAATATTTTTCACTAATTTCCGCATATGTGCCATCGTTCTTCATTTCTTCTAATGCTGCATTTATTCTTTCTAACAGCTCAGTATTCTCTTTTTTTACAGGAATACCCATTTGATCTAAGTAAATAGGGACATCGACAGGTTTGATTGCTAAGTTATTTTGATTGATTGCATACAAACCTACTAATTGGTCTGTAATTACAGCATCAAGTCGACCTCTAACAAGTAAGTCTTGCAATGCTGTTACATCACTATCATACGTTGTTACATCATCAGTATATTCTCTAGCAATATCTTCGAAAGTACTTGCGATAACAACACCAATTCTCTTACTATTTAAGTCAGCAACTGATTGAATCTCTTCATTTTCTTCACTAATAAACACTTGGGCACCTGATTCATAATAAGGTATTGTAAAGTTTACCTCTTTTTGTCGCTCTTCTGTAATTGCCATACTGCCGATAATTGCATCGAATCTATTAGACTGTAATGCTGCTAAAATTGTTTGCCACGGATTTGTTACAGGGTTTGGTTCCATTCCCATTCTTTCCGCTAATGCATACCCGATCTCAACATCAAAACCTACTAATTCACCATTATCACTGTAGTTAAAAGGCGGATACAAGCCACTCATCGCAAAAGTAAAGACTTCTTTTTCCTCATCCCCACTTGTGTTATCAGAGCCACATGCAACTACGGTAACAGCAAATACTGCCATTAAGCTAAATACAAGTAATTTCTTCCAACTTTTCATTTCATAATGCCCCCTTGATTTATAATATATTTTTTAAAAATTGTTTCGCTTTTTCATGTTGAGGGTTCGCAAAGAACTCCTCTGGATGACCTTCTTCAGCAATAACTCCTGTGTCTAAAAAGATAACACGATCAGCCACTTCCTTAGCAAAACCCATTTCATGTGTTACTACAACCATTGTCATTCCCTCATTAGCTAACCCTTTCATCACTTGTAACACTTCCCCAACTAGCTCTGGGTCCAAAGCTGAAGTTGGCTCATCAAAAAGCATAATTTTTGGCTTCATTGCAAGTGCTCTTGCAATCGCAACACGTTGTTTTTGTCCACCCGACAATTTATCCGGATAAACATCGACCTTATCTCGTAGACCTACTTTTTCTAACAAAGCAATACCTGTTTCCACCGCCTCCTCTTTATTAATTTTCTTTACATGAACTGGGGCTTCGATAATATTCTCTAAAACCGTTTTATGTGGAAACAGATTAAAATGTTGAAAGACCATTCCTACTTCTTCACGAATTTTGTTCAACTGAACCTTTTTGGGTTCAATTTGCTGTCCATCAATGATAATTTCTCCTTCATCTTTCAGTTCTAAAAAATTCAAACATCGAAGTAACGTACTCTTTCCAGAACCACTAGCTCCGATTAAAACTACTACCTCTCTCTCATGAATATCTAAGTCAATCCCCTTTAGAACATGAAGGTCTTTAAAGTATTTATGTAAATTGCGTACCGTGATCATTAACTCATCCCCTTATGTTTCTAATCGCTTTTCAATTTTATTTACTATAATTGTAAAAATAATGACTAACACCAAATAATAAACTCCTGCAATTGTGTAAAATTCTAGTTGCCTAAACGTCGATGCTGCTTGACTCATAGATAAGTTGAAAATTTCACTAATTCCAATAAATGCCACAAGCGAAGAATCTTTCAATCCAATAATAAACTGATTTCCTAATGGCGGAATCGCACGTTTAAATGCTTGTGGTAAAATAACTCTTCTCATAGCTAACGTTTTCGTCATTCCTAAAGATTCAGCCGCTTCCATTTGTCCTTTTTCTATTGATTGTATAGCGCCCCGGAATATTTCTGCAATGTATGCACCACTATGTATCGCTAAAGCAATTGCTCCTGCCCAAAAAGCAGATAATACTATAAATTGCGTGATCCCAAAGTATAGCCACATGATTTGAACAATTAATGGTGTTCCTCTAATAATACCGATATAAACATTTGCCGTTAAGCTCAAAACTTTAATACTTGATAACTTCATTAATGCAACTACTAAACCAATTACTGCTCCTATAGCTAGTGAAACGAGTGTAATTTGTAAAGTAACTCCAGCTGCATTGATAAACCCATTAAACGTCTGCACAAAGCTTTCTAGAAATTGAGACATGTAACAACACCCTTTTTTGTTTTTTGAAGGATTTGAATTTTCTGAATTATTAAAGTAATTGTATCACAAAAAATTCAAACCCTTCATTATCCAAAAAACCTAAAATAAAACTATTTTTTTATACATTGTGTATAAAAAATTCATCAGCCTACCCACCCGACAATGGAATAAGTAATTCGATTTGATCTCCATCATTCAACTTCATTGAATGATTTGTAACGATCGCTCGATTGACA
>SKSA01000236.1 GCA_007118195.1 Anaerobacillus sp.
GCAAGCTCTGCACCAAAGTTGGCAAAATAAGTAGTATTCAGTGCTGCTACGTTTTTAAATTTATATTTATCATCCTCAGGCACTCCCGCCTTTAGGATTGGTAAATTCACTCTTAATATTTGCACAATTTGATAGATTAACACTACTACTAAAACTACATAAATAATATTTAATGCTTGTTCTGAAATAAAATCTAAGTTTTTTAGTCTCCATGAAAGTAAGCCTAACGCACCTACTAGCGGAACTGTCCAAATAATTAACTGAACCATATCCCCATAAGAACTGACTTCCATTGCTGCAGTCTTTCGAGGTTTTGTATATACTTTCCCTTCCGGTGTATCACTTACGACAAACCAGTAAATTACCCCATAAATTATACAAGCTATACCACTGAAGGCAATTGCATAACGCCAACCTTCATCGCCACCGAACATCGTAATTGCTAGCCACGGAAGGACAATTGCAGCTGCAGCGGAACCGAAGTTTCCCCAACCAGCATAAAATCCTTCAGCAAACCCAACACTTTTAGGTGGAAACCATTCTGAAACCATTCGAATACCGACAACAAAACTTGCACCAATTGAACTTAATAATAAACGAGAAATAAATAATTGCATCCATGTAGTACCGAAAGCAAACATAAATGTCGGAATAGCCATTACGATAAGTAAGATTGAAAAAACCCTTCTAGGTCCATATTTATCTAATAACATTCCGATGACAATTCGAGCTGGAATAGTTAGAGCGACGTTTATAATCGCAAGTGCTGCGATGTGATCCATCGTCAACCAGCCAACGGAATCAACCATTGTCCCTGCTAATGGCGCCATGTTAAACCAAGCAAAAAACGAGATAAAAAAAGCAATCCAAGTTAAATGTAACGTTCTTGTTTGTGGACTTTTAAATTTAAATAAATCTTTACTACTCATGAACATCATCCCCCATCAAAAGGATATATTAGTATTTTGAGTGTCAGACACTACACACTGTGGTGTCTGACACCTTATTATTTCACTTAAATCTGCTATAATCTTAACACTTCACTTCTGCATTTTTACGAGAGTAATAATACCAGTTAATGACTAAGCTTACCACATAATAAGCAATGAAAATGTATAAAGCCATATTTGCCATTCCTGTCGTATCAATGGACCAACCGAAAATTTTCGGAATTAAGAATGCACCATATGCCCCAATTGCTGACGTCCAACCTAATACAGCTGCTGCTTCTTTTGGATTATCAAAGATAAATGGAATCATTCTAAATGTTGATCCATTCGCGATACCTGTAGTCACAAATAAAATCATGAACATAATTAAAAACCCTGTAAAGTTTCCTGCGTTGTAAAAGTAAATAACACCGATTGTTGCAGCAATCATTGCTACAATATCCCAAAATGTGACGATTGCTCCGCCATACTTATCTGAGATCCAACCACCTAGTGGGCGAATTAAAGCACCAACTAAAGGTCCTAAAAATGCAAACTGTAATGCGTTTACTTCTGGAAATTCTGTTCTAATTAATAATGGGAACGCAGCTGCATAACCGATAAATGACCCGAAACACATTACGTATAACCATGTCATAATCCAAGTGTGTTTCTTTTTGAAAATAACTGCTTGCTCTTTAACAGAAGCTTTTGTTCCAGGAAGGTTATCCATTCCGAAAATTGCTGCAATTACTGTCAGGATAATAGGAATTACCCAAACGAATGCGGCGTTCTGAACCCAAATATGAGAACCGTCTGGAAGAACTTGTGGATTTCCAGCTACAACACCAAAAATTCCGACTGTTACTACTAAAGGCGCGATAAACTGTACAGCACTTACGCCAAGGTTACCAATACCAGCGTTAAGTCCTAGTGCAGTCCCCTTTGCTTTCTTCGGGTAAAAAAACGAAATGTTTGACATCGATGAAGCGAAGTTACCGCCACCAAAGCCACAAAGAGCGGCTAAAATAGCCATTGTCATAAATGATGTTTCTGGATTTTGAACTGCAATTCCAATTCCGATCGAAGGAATTAAAAGTGAAGCTGTACTAATAATCGTCCAGTTTTTCCCTCCAAAGATTGGTACAACAAATGTGTAAAAAATTCGAAATGTAGCTCCAGTTAAACCTGGAAGTGCCGCTAATGTAAATAATTGTGAATTAGTAAAGTTAAAACCGATATCATTTAAACTAGCTGCTGTAACCGACCAAATTTGCCAAACAGCAAATGCTAGTAAAAGAGCCGGAATGGAGATCCATAAGTTTCTATTTGCGTGCCTTTTTCCTTCGGACTCCCAAAACTGTTCGTTTTCGGGCTCCCATCGTGTAATCCTTGCCATATTTATTCCTCCTAAAGTATCTAGTTCCTTCATATTTATATTACGTTCTTAAGAAGCTACTTTCATGATAGTTGATGGGCTACCATGAGTGATGTGAATAAAGTCACAACGAAGGCGATGTTCATGAATTGTTCAAATTTACGACTTAAAATGTATAAAAATAATTTTTAAATGAATATTTTTAGAAACTATCCTTTTAATAGTTTCCGCTTACAAAACTCTCTCTAAATAAAGGAGCCTCACACGGGAGGCATCCTTTATAAAATTTATTATTTTGTGTATTCGACTTTACGCCATTGAAAATAGGAAAATAGAGCAACGCCAGCTGATATTAAACTGATAATATTATAAGTGAAGAGAACGTCATACTCTCGTCCTAGAAAAGCCTCAACTGTCCATTGCAACATAACAACATTAATAATAATCGTCGCAATGATTATTCCCCAATACGTTTTTTTACCCATGACGATACTGCCTCCCAACTGCGTAAACGATGCCATTATCTACTTCAATTTCGATAAGTGGCAGCTCGCGTTGAGGTGGTCCAGCTGTTGGATGCCCATTATTAACATCAAAATAACCAGCATGGCATGGGCATAGTAGGACATCTTGTTCTTTTTCATAGAAAACTGGACACATAAGGTGAGTGCAAGCACTATTGTACGCTTTTAAATCACCATTTACCGTGTGAACTAAAAGAGCCGGATCTTTTTCCGTAGGATAATTAAAAACGACTGATTCACCTTCTGGTAGATCGGCTAATTTAGTAATCTCCACTCTTTCATAATCTTTCTCCATTCCAAGCATGGCTTTGACTGAGAACGGAATTGTCGCTACACCTAACGCTACAGATGTACCAACCGCTGTTTTCAAAAAAGCTCTACGGTTATATTTCAAATCATCTTCACGATTTAAATTATCTACTAAATTTATCATGTCATCGTTCGTATCTTTTTGGTTACGGCCTAATTTCTTTTTACAAGTCATGATTTACCCTCCATTCATTGATTTTTCTTAAAGCGAGGCATTTACCTCGCTTTAATTGAGGAAGGGCTTTCCTCATTAATTAATCACTATATACTCCGAAAAACTCAGGCACATATTGCCATTTATCTTGTTCTGTAGGTTTTTTACCTTCAATTAAGTTCATTTGTGTACGACGACGACGTAGGGCTTGCATTTCGTCAAAGTCGATAAAGCGAATGGCGTCACTAGGACAAACTGACGCACACATTGGTGCAATGTCATGCTGTGTTCTGTCATAACACATATCACATTTATACATTTTATTTTCTTCAAAATCGAACTTTGGAATACCGAACGGGCAACCAAATGTACAATTTCGACATCCAATACATTTTTCTTCCATTGCCGATAGAACGACGCCTTCTTCGGTAATTTGAATCGCATTCGCTGGGCAAACACGAGCACAAGCAGGATCCTTACATTGCATACA